>NZ_LZGO01000064.1:0-24373 GCF_001690235.1 Gilliamella sp. wkB292 | reverse complement strand
GTTGAAATGTTCCGTAAATTACTTGACGAAGGTCGAGCAGGTGAAAACGTAGGTGTGTTACTACGTGGTACTAAACGTGAAGAAATCGAACGTGGTCAAGTATTAGCTAAACCAGGTTCAATCACACCACATACAGACTTTGAATCAGAAGTTTATATTTTAAGTAAAGAAGAAGGCGGACGTCATACTCCATTCTTCAAAGGTTACCGTCCACAGTTCTACTTCCGTACAACTGACGTAACAGGTACTATCGAGTTACCAGAAGGTGTAGAAATGGTAATGCCAGGCGATAATATCAAAATGACAGTATCATTAATTCACCCAATTGCGATGGCAGAAGGTTTACGTTTTGCGATTCGTGAAGGTGGCCGTACTGTTGGTGCGGGTGTTGTTGCTAAAGTTATTAAATAATTTTATACACTAGCGACAATAAGAAGGGTGTCGTTTGATACCCTTTCTTATCTAGTCTGTTTAGCAAAATGTTTTTCTTTAAAGAGCATTTTGGAAAATAGATATTATTATAAATAACATAATCATAGGTTTTATATGCTAGTAAGTAACGAGAGTCAAGATACAAACACGAATCTAGACAAATTCAAATGGGGTTTAGTTCTAGTACTGATTGCGTTTATTGTCTGGGGGAATTTCTATTTTGCTGGACCTAATGATATATATCAACCAAATACTATTGTACGAATTATTGCGGTTGTTGTAATTTCGTTGTTAACTTTATTTATTGCCTTTACAACAAATAAAGGTAAGGCATTTTATGTGTTTTTACAAGAATCTAGAAAAGAGCTAAGAAAGGTAGTTTGGCCAACACGTAAAGAAACCGTACAAACAACTTTACTCATTGCTGCAATTACTGTGATTGTCGGCTTAGCACTTTGGGGAATGGATTCTTTATTCCGTTCAATAGTCTTTTATTTAACATCAATAGGACGTTAATATGAGCGAAGCACAACAAAAACGTTGGTATGTCATTCAAGCTTACTCAGGTTATGAAGCGCGTGTTGCACAATCATTACGTGAATATATCAAATTACATAATATGGAAGACGCATTTGGCGAAGTATTAGTTCCTACAGAAGAAGTCGTTGAGATGAAAAGTGGTCAACGCCGTAAGAGTGAACGTAAATTCTTCCCAGGTTACGTACTAGTTGAAATGATAATGAACGATGCGACTTGGCATTTGGTCAAAAGTGTACCAAGAACTATGGGCTTTATTGGTGGTACATCGGATAGACCAGCACCGATTAGTCAACGTGAAGTTGATGCAATTATGAACCGCTTACAACAAGTCGGTGACAAACCTCGTCCTAAAACACTGTTTGAACCAGGTGAGCTTGTGCGTGTTAATGAAGGACCATTTGCTGACTTTAATGGTGTGGTTGAAGAAGTTGATTACGAAAAAAGTCGCCTAAAAGTTTCAGTTTCTATTTTTGGTCGTTCAACACCTGTTGAACTTGATTTTAGCCAAGTAGAAAAAAGCTAATTTATTTGAATATTTTTAATTCAATGACAACAAAAATCACAGAAATTATTCTGTGATTTTTTTTATGCAAAAAATCTGCCTTAAAAATAACAATTACTATTTTTTATTCGCTATTTAAATGTAATGACCAAGATAGCCTTATTTGGATCAACGTCAATGTTTTACCCTTTCGATAAAATGATAGGATAAACATAAAGGTGAATTTGTTCATCACCGACAGAAATGATTTGTATTGCATTTTAGTTTTTTGTCTATTTTTACTTCATTAGTATATTTCTTCTTGCTACTCTCCTCATTAAGTATCTTCGCTTAAAAGTATTTTTATAGCTCATAATGGTGTAATTAACTTTATGTTTTAAATCAAATCTTTCATTTTGATGCTATTTATACATTATTTTGTATGATATTTACAGTAACAAACTTATGGTTTTGTTATTCCCGTATGGGCTATGCAATAATATTTTTTGGTTTGAAATGATGATGATACATAAGTTTGCTGGCTTTTAGGGAATGGAAGGTGATTGCTTTGTCATTGGAACAATGATAATAATTACCCTATTAGTATGTGCTTTATACTCAGCTCTGGCTATATTTTTGACGATGTTTACGAAAAGAGAAAATTGATACGGCTGCAATTTATTGATATTTTGTCAAAGATCTATTTATTCGAGTTATTTTTAACGCAATTTTATTAGGTGTTGCTGTTGGAGTTAATGCAACATTTGGGGATAATCTATGCACCGCATAGCGCTAGAATATGCTAAGCATATAATGGTTATAGGTCGAATTTTTTATTATCAATTATAATTCTGACTGTTGTTGTTAGACTTGGTGTTACGTTGATGAAGGGAATGTTCTGGTTATGTTACCGAATTTACAACCAACTATTTAGGTTTATCAAAAACTAATTTTATCGATGTGCAAAGAATTTCCCTGAGCATTATAATAATGGTTATATTTCGATTTTTGGTTATAAGCTAAAATGCCAAGATTAAATCAAATTTAAATCAACACGCTGTATTGTTGGCATTAGACTAGAAACTATTGAGCTGATAACCCAAAAAGCTGAAGATTGCCAAAAATATCGTGTCGAAAATGTAGCGTATATGCGGACTCAGTACAAGATTTCAGTTAACTGGTATGATCAAATCTTACTTTTATACGTTAATTTCATTTAATTTAAAGCCAAAATACGGCGATGAATTTTATCTAAAAATTCATCCCGACGGGATATTGGTATTAGATGAATAAATTATCTTTACAAATTCAATAAATTACTCTTAGCGATAAAATTTAGTTTGTTTAACTCTTTCTATTTTTTACTAAGGTTAAAGTATAAGACCTCTTTTCATAAGGCGATCTTATCTGATCTTTTACATCATTTGTATTTGCATTGGTTGCTTTAGTAAACAGCAACCAAGCAAGGATATATTTGTGTGTGATGTTGCTCATTAAATATTTTTTTAAAAATATTTAAAATTAGCCATTTACAAAAAAATTCGTTTTAACTTGGTTCTTTATTAAAGATTATTATGCTATAGGTTAATTAGCAAAAATAAACCTGGCAAAACAATATTAATCTTCATAATTAAAATCTTCTAGTTGCTGCTGTAAATCTAACCATTTCATTTCTGATTCTTCTTGATCACCTTTAAGTTGGCTCTGTTTCAGTAATAATTCCGTTAATTGTGATTTATTTTCTGTTTCGTAAATAGTTGGATCAGCTAATTGTTCTTCAATTGCTTTTAATTGTTTTGTCAGTTGTTCAAGAACTTGCTCTTCTTTTTGCAACAATTTTTTAATTGGCTGCATTTGCGCTCTTAATTCCGCTTCACGGCGTTTTTGTTCTTTGCGCTCTTGCGAGGAGATATTTTGGACACTATCTTTTTTAGCCGCATCTTGATCGGGTTCAGGTTGATTTTCAGCTTTCTGTTCTTCAGCAAGCCATTTTTGGTAGTCATCAAGATCGCCATTAAATGGTTCGACTTTATGATTGTGGACTAAATAAAACTCATCAGTTGTTGAACGTAATAGATGACGATCATGTGATACAACAACTAAAGCTCCTTCAAAATCAATAAGCGCCTCGGTTAATGCCTGACGCATATCTAAATCTAAATGGTTAGTTGGTTCATCAAGTAACAGTAAATTGGGTTTTTGCCAAACAATTAGTGCTAACACTAATCGTGCTTTTTCACCGCCTGAAAATGTTTTTACAGGCTCATTGACTTTATCACCATGAAAATCAAAACCACCTAAATAGTTACGCAGTTCTTGTTCTGTTATTTTAGGATCAGCAAGTTTGGTTAGATGCCAAAGTGGCGATTCATCACCTCGCAAATACTCTAACTGATGCTGAGCAAAATAGCCTAATTGAACACCTTTGGCTAAATTAATATGGCCTTCTTTAGGTTGTAGTTCGCCCGCTAATAATTTAATTAAGGTCGACTTACCCGCTCCATTGCGTCCTAATAAACCAATTCTTGAGCCTGGCACAAGATTCAATTTAATTTTTTCAAGGACAATTTTATCTCCATAGCCGGCAACTACTTTATCCATCATCAATAATGGACTCGGTAAAAATTCAGCAGGTTTAAAATTAAAATGGAAAGGATTATCCACATGCGCTGGCGCTATCAGTTCCATTTTTTCTAGCATTTTAATTCGACTTTGCGCTTGTTTCGCTTTGGTTGCTTTAGCTCTAAAACGGTCGATGTAACTTTGCAAATGAGCGACTTTAAGTTGTTGGCTTTCGTATAATGATTGTTGTTGAGCCAATTTTGCTGAGCGCTGTGTTTCAAATGATGAATAATTGCCTGTGTATTCAAATAATTTCTTTTGTTCGATATGAATAATTTTATTCACTAAAGGATCTAAAAAATCTCGGTCATGTGAGATTAAAATTAGTGTACCTTGGTAATTACTTAACCACTTTTCAAGCCAAATTACAGCATCTAAATCAAGGTGGTTGGTCGGTTCGTCTAGAAGCAGTAAATCAGAACGACACATTAACGCTTGCGCCAAATTTAGTCGCATTCGCCAACCGCCTGAATAGGATTTAACCGGCAACAGAAGTTGTTCGTTAGAAAATCCTAAACCATGTAATAGTGTTGCAGCTCTTGCCTGTATTGACCAAGCATCAATGGTATCGAGTTTTTCATGAATAATTGCAATTTGTTCACCATTATTTTCTTGATTAGCAATGGCTAATTTCTGTTCTAATTGGCGATACTCTCGATCCCCATCAATAGCATACTCAATAGCAGGCACATCTAAAGCGGGTGTTTCTTGATTAACCCAAGCTAGTTGCCATTGTGCAGGAATGCTCAAGCTACCACCATCTGCTTGAATTTCACCTTTGATTAGCGAAAATAAGGTGGATTTTCCACAACCATTTTTACCAACTAATCCCACTTTTTGTTTAGGATTAATAGTGGCTGAAGCATTATCTAATAGGAGATTTACACCTCGGCGAATTTGGATAGAATCAAAAACAATCATGATATTGCGATCTATTATTCAAAATAAAATGAGCTATCCTAGCAAAAATTGAAGTTCAAGTAAAATCAAAATAGGATGACCAAGATGGCAATGAGTCCTTATAATCTAACGGCTAAAATTGCACAACAACTTGTTGATAGAACCATGAAAATCATTGATTGTAATATTAATATGATGGATGCGTAGGTAAGGTTTTCAGATAAATGAAAGCCCTTTATGATTGCTAAAGGGCTTAACGTTGTTTAGTTCTATTATGATTGTTTGATTGCTGTTAATGATCGACGAATAAAGTACAAACAGATCGCCACAAATACCGCTAATCCCAAATATTGTGGTAATGTACCTAAGTCAGCTGATATAGCCAATGGTGTATCACTACCGCCACTGGCAATACTGATAACAATCACTATAGCTAATAACACACCAACTAAACTTTCACCTACAATTAATCCCGAAGCAATTAACGCCGCTTTACTATCAACTTTTTTATATTGTGCTTCAGGATCTAAATTTTGTTTTTTTGCTTTAGCATAAGCGCCACGCTTAATTAACCACGATAGTATGGTGCCCACGAAGATTGGCATAGTAATGGTCGGCGGTAAATAGATACCCAAACCAACCGCTAATGCAGGTAAACGGAAGCGACATTTTGATTTTGCTAAAATTAAATCAATGATGATAATCATTGTACCGACCGCCAAGCCGATTAAAATCATGGTCCAATCAAGTTGATGAGAGAATATCCCTTTGGCAATAGTTGTTATTAAGGTTGCTTGCGGTGCAGCTAACACTTGTGAATGATCCATATCTGCTCGTGGTAATGCCCCGGTAAAACCATATGCGTTATAGAGAATCTCAAGAATAGGTGCGATAACAATAGCACCAACCACACAACCAATGAGTAAAGCAACCTGTTGTTTCCAAGGGGTTGCTTTAACAAGATAGCCTGTTTTAAGATCTTGTAAATTATCATTAGAAATACAAGCAACTGCTAAAACTGAACTGGTAGTAAATAGCGCTAAAGCAGTCGCAAAATTGGATCCTTCAACGGATGCTAACATACCATTGGCTTCACCTAAACCTAATAAGATGAGCGAAATTACAATAGCTGCGACAATGGCAATGCCTGATATTGGACTTGCGGATGAGCCAACTAGTCCAGCCATGTAACCACAAGCGGCAGCAACTAAAAAGCCCATAATAAAAGCAAATAGAACTGCACAAAATACTAATGCCCATGCAACGCCTGTTGATAACCCACTGCCAGAAATAAATGAATAAAAAGTCACGATTAAGATAATTAGCATCCCACCCATTATCAAAAAGATTGATTTAGGCGAGAGATCGCGATCTGTTTCGGCGATATCATTCGCTGAAACATCAGAACGTAAAGTGCTGAATGATATTTTTAAACCTTCAATAACTGGTTTGATTAATGTTAATAATGTCCATATTGCAGCAATTGCAATAGTACCAGCACCAATGTAGCGAATGTCTTTTGCCCAAAGTCCCATAGCAATTTTAGATAAAGGCTCATTAGTATCATAATCGGTTATAAGACTTAAAATAGGAATACCAAATCCCCAACCAATAATTGTCCCAACTAACACAGCAATACCCGAAATAATACCAATTAAATAACCTGCGCTAAGTAAAGCTAATGAAAAACCCATTGGTAATTGAAAGATTGATTTACCACCGGTAAACCAATAAGAGATACTTTCAGATAGTAATCGAAAACCATTAGTACAAACACTGACTACAGAAGCGATGACGCCACCGACTAAAATATCTTTTAGGCCTTCATTGGTATCGTTATCCCCTGATTTTGAGCCAGCTTTTAAAATTTCAGCAGCAGCGATCCCTTCGGGGTAAGGTAGTGTGCTTTTTACTACCATAACATGACGCAATGGGATTGAAAATAATACGCCCAACATTCCTCCAGCAGCACATATGGCAAAGGTTTGTAAAAACGGAAAACCTTGCCAGTAACCAATCATTAATAATCCCGGTAACACAAAGATAATTGAAGACAAAGTACCCGCTGCTGATGCTTGGGTTTGCACCATATTATTTTCTAAAATGGTTGAGCCAGAAAAAAGCCTCAATATTGCCATAGAAATAACGGCTGCCGGAATAGCAGAAGAAAATGTTAATCCAACTTTTAAACCTAAATAGACATTAGATGCAGTAAAAATAATCGTTATAAAGGCACCTAGAATAGTGCCTCTTAATGTAAGTTCACGTAAGTTATTCATTTTTATTAATGTAATTGATTTAGCATACCGACATTATATACTGAAATTCACTTTATTTGTTGTTTATCTTTTTTTGTTTGTCTTATTTGGATTTTTTTGCTTGTTAAATTTTTTTAGTGTAATTGTGCTTGAATTTATTATGAATAATTTGAGTAGTAATAGGTTAGTAATATTAAAAAAATAACTGTTTTATTGTGAATATATTACAATATGCGCTTAGGTCAATTTAATTGAGATATCTACCGTGAATGGATTAAAGCGTCTACAAGCTATTACAAAGCAACTTCGTGATCCGATTAATGGTTGTGAATGGGATCGCGTACAAACTTTTACCTCATTAAAGCCTTATACTTTAGAAGAAACTTATGAAGTTTTAGAGGCTATCGATCAACAAGATATGCAAGAACTGAAAAATGAATTAGGCGATCTGTTATTTCAAATTGTTTTTTATGCTGATTTGGCTGACGAGCAAAAGGCGTTTAATTTTGATGATATTTGCAATGCGGTTGCTGATAAATTAGTTCGTCGTCATCCACATATCTTTTCAGATAATCCTGCTGCAAAACTCAATTGGGAGCAGCTCAAACAACAAGAGCGTAATGAGCGAGCGCAGTTCTCGATACTCGATGATATTCCTAATTCTCTTCCTGCTTTGATGAGAGCTGAGAAAATCCAAAAACGCTGTGCATCTGTTGGTTTTGATTGGTTAGCGTTGCAGCCTGTCTTAGATAAAGTAAAAGAAGAGCTAATTGAAGTCGAGCAAGAGCTAAATAAATCAACACTTGAACAAGACAAAATTGAAGAAGAATTAGGCGATTTGATTTTTGCAACGGTTAATTTAGCACGTCATTTGAAAGTTAAATCGGAACTTTGCGCGCAAAAAGCAAATAACAAGTTTGTTCGTCGATTTAAACAAGTGGAATCGCTATTAAAACAAAAAAATCTGGCTTTAGTTGATGCAACACTTGAACAAATGGAAGACGCGTGGCAAAGTGTTAAGCAATTAGAAAAATCAAATAGCGAAGTAAATAAAAATGACTGAACAAAAAAACGAACTGTATCAAGAAATAGAAGCGTGGGCACAAAATGCGATATTACATAGTCCAACATGGAGCATTAATCAGCTTGATTACTCTGAAAAGAGCATCACTGTTGTTGAAATGATTATCAGCGAAATTGCCGAAAAAAACTTTAGTATTCCTGAAGAACAATTAAATATGATTGCTCAAGAGTATGGATGTTACCTACTACTCACCGCACATAAAATATATGGTGGCGAGTTTTATTATAATGAAGAGTTCGAACAACCTATGCTGATTTGCTGTGAACCCGATGCAATGATTGTGCTAATGACCTGGAATAAAGTGAAAGGGCGTTTATTGGGTGATAAAACTGATCATATTGCTTATTTCCTTGATGAATTTGGTAAAGCGACCTTCCAACCTGAAAAAGGCACACATGTGGTTTACTTATAACTTCGTAGAAAGTGAGATAAGGTTGTTGATGTAAAGATTAAGTGAGATTAGCACTTAACACTTTTTAAAGTTAATATTTATTGTAGGGTGGTTGGAAATGTATTACACACTTTATATCGGCAATAAAAACTACTCTACATGGTCTATGCGGCCTTGGGTGGTGATGAAATATTTTGATATTCCCTTTGCTGAAAAATTGGTTAAATTTGATAGTTTTGATGAAGATTCCCTATTTAAAACTACGATATCATCCATTTCAAAATTTGGAACTGTTCCGATACTTGTTGATAACGATCTTGTTATTACCGATTCTTTAGCGATTTGTGAATACTTAGCTGAACAGCATCGCAATTTAGCGCTATGGCCGACAGATATAAAACGTAGAGCAATGGCTCGTAGCTTAGTTGCAAAAATGCATTCGGGATTTCAAGCGATTCGAAATTATTTACCCATGAATATCGAGGCTGAATTGCCAGAAGTTGGGCAGATAATTTTACGTGATCACCCCGAAGTCAAAAAAGAGCTCTTGTTCTTAGATGATTTATTAACGTCTTTTTTATCTTCTAACAAATCAAATGATCACTATTTATTTGGTGATTTTAGTATAGCTGATGGATTTTATGCACCTTTATGCTTAAGATTAAAAAATTATCATATTCAGACAAGCTCAACTTTAGCTAATTACATTGAAACGATTTGTCATACTAAAGGTATTCAAGCGTGGATAAATGAGGCGTTAAAAGAACACAGCTTTGTCACGATGGATGAACCTTATCGATTACACCGATAATTAAAGATTTTGCTAAAAATAACCCCACTTAACATTGCGTAAGTGGGGTTAATTTTTGGATTTAATCTAAAAACGCAATCACACTTCTAAATAATCTAAAATTCCTTCTGCTGCTTTACGTCCTTCGCTAATGGCGGTGACGACTAAGTCAGAGCCTCGTACTGCATCGCCGCCGGCAAAGATTTTTGCATTAGTCGTTTGATACCCTTTAACCTCTGGGGCAATAATGCGACCTTGCTTATCTAAATCAACTCCATGTTCTGTAAGCCAAGGCATTGAGTGCGGCTTAAAACCAAATGCCATTACCACTGCATCGGCAGGTAAAATAAATTCAGACCCTTCAATAATAACTGGTGAGCGGCGGCCTTTAGCATCTGGCTCACCTAATTCAGTCCTGACCATTTTCACGCCGGTAACGTGCCCAGTATTATTAATTTCTATACTTAATGGCTGTACATTAAATTGAAATTGTACTCCTTCCTCTTTGGCGTTTTTGACTTCGCGTTTAGAACCGGGCATATTGGCTTCATCACGACGATAGGCACAAGTCACGTCAGTTGCACCTTGGCGAATTGAAGTGCGGACACAGTCCATCGCTGTATCACCCCCACCTAATACAACTACACGTTTATTTTTCATGTCGATGTATGGGGTATCTTTGGTTTGTTCATGATGCATTATGTGCTTAGTATTGGCGATCAAAAATGGTAACGCATCATAAACGCCGTTAGCATCTTCATTTTCGAGTCCTGCGCGCATTGATTGATAGGTACCTGTTCCAATAAAAACAGCATCGAACTCATTGAGTAACTCAGATAATTGAACTGTTTTTCCTACTTCGGTATTTAGACGAAACTCAACTCCCATCTCGGTAAAAATTTTACGACGGTTGATTAATACTTCCTTATCCAATTTAAATGCAGGAATACCAAAGGTTAATAGCCCACCAATTTCAGGGTGACGATCAAAAACTACCGGTGTTACACCATTACGTACTAAAACATCAGCGCAAGCAAGTCCTGCAGGACCCGCACCAATAATGGCGACTTTTAATCCCGTTTTTTCAACATTAGTTAAGTTAGGTTTCCATCCCATTTTAAAGGCTTCATCGGTAATATAGCGTTCAATATTACCGATAGTAACAGCGCCAAACTCTGCGTTTAAGGTGCATGATCCTTCACAAAGTCGATCTTGAGGGCAAACACGGCCACAAACTTCCGGTAAACTATTAGTTTGGTGAGAGAGTTCAACTGCCTCTAAAATTTTACCTTCGTTAACTAATTTTAGCCAATTCGGAATATAGTTATGCACAGGGCAACGCCATTCACAATAGGGGTTACCACAAGCCAAACAGCGATCGGCTTGGGCTTGAGATTGCGCAGGGGAAAATCCTTCGTAAATTTCAACAAATTCTATTTTACGAATATTCAACGGTTTTTTTGGCGGATCGACACGTTGTAAATCGATAAACTGATAAACATTTTGACTCATTTTCGTGCTCTCCTTACTGTGCTTGAACGCGTAGTTCTGCTGATGAACGACTACGATGACCAAGCAGCGCTTTTACATCGCTCGATTTAGGTTTAACTAAAACAAATTGTTTAGCAAAATCCTGCCAATTAGCTAAAATTTCTTCAGCGCGTGATGAGTGAGTAAGTTGAGCATGCTCCATGATTAATCCTCGTAAGTGCTCTTCATGTATTGAATAATCAGCAACATTTAGCATTTCGACTAACTCTTTATTGATACGTTTATGAAAATCGCCATCAGCATCTAAAATATAGGCAAATCCACCAGTCATACCGGCACCAAAGTTAACCCCTGTTTTACCAAGTACGCATACAATACCGCCTGTCATATATTCACAGCCATTATCACCAATGCCTTCAACAACACTAATAGCACCAGAATTACGTACGGCAAAACGTTCACCGGCACGACCTGCGGCAAATAATTTACCGCCAGTTGCACCATATAAACAGGTATTACCGGCAATGGTTGCTTCATGGCTTAAAAATGCCGAACCTTGTGGGGGGCGAATGACTATACGTCCGCCAGCCATGCCTTTACCAACATAGTCATTAGCATCACCTGTAAGGGTTAAATCCACACCACCGGCATTCCATACACCAAAACTTTGACCGGCTGTACCATTAAAGTTAAGGTTGATAGGATCGGTCACTAAACCTTGATCGCCATATTTTTTAGCAATATAGCCGGATAAACTTGCTCCAACTGAACGATCGGTATTTTGAATTTCAAAATAGAAACTTTTGCTTTGACGATTATCCACCGCTTCTTGTGCTTGGGTTATGATCGCTTTATTAAGTAGCCCTTTGTCAAAAGGTTTATTATCCTCAATACAATATACCGGTTTACCTTCAAGCGGTGTGGCTGTTTTAAGTAATCCTGATAAATCAAGTTTTTGTTGTTTAGCTGTTATGCCATCGAGTTCTAACAGCAAATCAGTACGACCAATTAAGTCGATGATGCGACTAACACCTAGTTCAGCCATAACTTCACGCGTATCACGAGCAATAAAGCGGAAATAATTCATCGCTTTTTCTGGTAATCCATGATAGTGCTCACTTCGTAATTTCTCATCTTGAGTAGCAACGCCGGTTGCACAATTATTAAGATGGCAAATACGTAAATATTTACAGCCTAAGGCAACCATTGGCCCCGTTCCAAAGCCAAAACTTTCCGCCCCTAAAATAGCGGCTTTTACAATATCAACACCAGTTTTAAGGCCGCCGTCAACTTGTAGGCGTATTTTGTGACGTAAACCATTGGCAACAAGCGATTGTTGCGTTTCAACCAGACCTAATTCCCATGGCGAGCCGGCATATTTCACAGATGTTAATGGACTGGCTCCGGTACCACCATCGTAACCCGAAATAGTGATTAAATCGGCATAAGCTTTAGCAACCCCTGTTGCAATTGTTCCAACACCCGGTTCCGAAACTAATTTAACCGAAATCATTGCAGTTGGATTGATCTGTTTCAGGTCAAAAATAAGTTGTGCCAAATCTTCAATTGAATAAATATCGTGGTGAGGAGGTGGTGAAATTAATGTTACCCCTGGCACAGAAAAACGTAATTTTGCAATATAAGGGGTGACTTTATCACCCGGTAATTGGCCGCCTTCACCCGGTTTTGCGCCTTGTGCCACTTTAATTTGAATCACATCCGCACTCATTAAATAACCAGGTGTAACGCCAAAGCGACCAGACGCCACTTGTTTGATGCGTGAAACTTTTATACTGTTATAACGAGCAGGATCTTCGCCGCCTTCCCCAGAGTTTGAAAAACCACCTAACGTATTCATTGCGGTTGCAAGAGATTCATGCGCTTCAGGACTTAACGCGCCAATTGACATCGCAGCGGAATCAAAACGTTTAAATAAAGCCTCTTCAGGTTCGACTTCATTAAGTGCAATAGCGCCACTTTCTGGTGGATTAAGTTTTAATAAATCACGCAATGTAGCAACTGGTCGATTATTGACGATATCGGCATAACGCTTATACTCTTCATAACTACCATTATTTACAGCTTTTTGTAATGACTGCACCACATCTGGATTATAAGCGTGGTATTCGCCACCATGAACAAATTTGAGTAATCCACCTTGTTCTAATGGTTTACGGCGTAACCACGCTTTTTTGGATAGGTTAAATTGGTCTTGAGCAAAATCATCAAAATTAGCACCACTAATTCGGCTTGTAACGCCTTGGAAACAAAGTTCTACCACATCCTTATGTAAGCCAACTGCTTCAAACAGTTTAGAGCAACGGTAAGAGGCGACTGTCGAAATGCCCATCTTGGACATGATTTTATATAAACCTTTATTAATCCCGTTACGATAATTAAGTATTGCTTCACGGTAGGTTTTATTAATCGTACCTTTATCGACCATTTGCGCTAAAGTTTCATACGCTAAATATGGATAGATTGCAGTTGCGCCAAAGCCTAGTAAGACAGCAAACTGATGTGGATCTCGACAGCTTGCTGTTTCAACAATAATATTGGCATCGCAACGTAAATTTTTCTCAACTAAACGTTGTTGCACAGCACCAACAGCCATTGGCGCAGGAATGGGTAGGCGATCGGCTGCAATATTTTTATCTGATAGAATCAGCAATACTGTGCCATTTTTTACTTTGGCTTCAGCATCACCACAAAGCTGTTCAATTGCATCACGTAAGCTACCATCAATTTCATAGGTAATATCAAGCGTTTCTGATTTATAGTATTTTGACTCTAACGTCGTTAACTGCTGAAAATCTGAATACACTAAAACTGGATATTTAAATGCCACACGATGCGCTTGTCCTTCCGCTTCGGCAAACACATTCATTTCACGGCCAATACTGGTAGAAAGTGACATAACGTGCGCTTCACGCAATGGATCGATTGGTGGATTGGTTACTTGCGCAAATTTTTGGCGGAAGTAATCATAAATTAAGCGTGGACGGCTTGATAATACCGCAAATGGCGTATCATCGCCCATCGAGCCTGTTGCTTCTTGACCATTTTCACCTAAAACGCGAATGCATTGATCAAGTTCTTCATTGCTATAACCAAATTGTTTTTGGTAAGTCGCCAGTAACGTATCATCATAATCACGAGAGCCGATATCATCATCAGGAAGATCTTCAACTGGAATCAGACGTTTTACATTCTTAGCCATCCACTCTTTGTATGGGTGACGTTTTTGTAAATCGTTATCAGTTTCAGACGATTGTAAAATTCGACCTTCTTCGGTATCAATCACCAGTAATTCGCCCGGACCGACGCGCCCTTTAGTTACCACTTCATCTGGTTGATAATCCCAAATACCAATTTCCGATGCGCAGGTGATGAGTTTGTCTGTGGTAATAACATAACGAGCAGGGCGTAGACCGTTACGATCTAAGTTACAAGCAGCATAACGACCATCCGACATAACAATGCCTGCTGGACCATCCCATGGTTCCATATGCATAGAGTTAAAATCAAAAAAGGCACGCAGATCTTCATTCATATCTGGATTGTTTTGCCATGCAGGTGGAACAAGTAAACGCATTGCACGTACTATATCCATCCCACCAACAAGGAATAATTCAAGCATATTATCAAGTGAACTTGAATCCGAACCCGTTACATTCACAAACGGTGCGGCATTTTGTAAGTCAGGTATAAGTGGCGTTTTAAATTTGTAAGATCGCGCTTTGGCCCATTGGCGATTGCCCTCAATAGTATTAATTTCACCATTGTGGGCTAAATGTCTAAATGGCTGGGCAAGTGGCCAACGCGGTACAGTATTGGTTGAAAAACGTTGATGGAATAAACAGATTGCTGTTTCCATACGAATATCTGCCAAATCTAAATAGAATCGAGGTAAATCTTTAGGCATGCAAAGGCCTTTATAGATATTGACCTGATTTGAAAAACTACAGACATAAAACGTATCATCTTGCACACGCTTTTCTATGCGACGCCTAACCATATATAAACGACGCTCTAAATCAATTTTTGTCCAACCCGCAGGCGCATTAACAAAGACTTGTTCAATTCTTGGTAGTGATGACAGGGCAATTTCACCTAACACACTTTTATCAATTGGCACTTCGCGCCAACCTAAAATTGATAAAGTTTCATCCGCTAACTCTTCTTCAACAATTTCACGACTAGCTTGAGCTTCGGCTTCATCTTGGCTTAAAAATAGCATGCCTACAGCATAATTTGTTGCTAAACGCCATCCGGCATCTTCAGCTACAAGCCTAAAAAATCGATCGGGTTTTTGCATTAAAAGCCCACAGCCATCGCCCGTTTTACCATCGGATAAAATGGCACCACGGTGCTGCATTCTTGCAAGTCCGTGAATTGCTGTACGCACCACCTTGTGACTTGGTTGCCCTTCAATATGGGCTATCAAACCAAATCCGCAGTTATCTTTTTCATGATGCTGGTTATATAACATATCATTGCCTCTAAATCATCGCTTTTATATTTTGTGAAAGTATAGGCATTAATCCCATAATGGCTAAGAAATTAAAGAAAAAAGGTATTTTGGTCAAATAAATATTACTTATAAGTCAATCTTTTAATAAGGTCTATCTGAGTTATTAATGAAGCTAATAATTGATTTGTAGCTTATTGATTATTAAGATAATAATTAAGTATATGGCTGTTATTTTCAAAAAAAATTATATAATTAATATCAATGATAATTGTTATTTTTGTAAATAAGTTTAACTAAATTAGAATGTTTAAGTATGAAATTATATGAGAATTTAATTCGTCTCGACAAAAGTGTTTGTAAAAAAACTTATCCAGCAGGATTAACTTATTTTTAACCAATTAGTTAATATTATTAAATTAGCTTAATATCGCTTATTGAATTAAAAATTCAATATAAACAAACAAAGTGATTGCAAATTACTCAAAAATAGGTATTTTGTAAGCTAATATAGTGTATTTTTAATGCTTATAACGTTTAAATTAATACAGATGTTTTAAATATTTAGCAAAATAATTATCTGATATTAATAAGAAAATAATGCTGAATAATTGTGAATTTAAAGAATGTTAATCATTTAACATATATTTAAATATAACTTTATTCATAAGATCTGAATCTGATAGAGAGGATTATATGGATATGGAAAAAGGACTAGCCACTCTTACTCAATATGGTAAAGGTGTGAGTAATGGGCTTAATGGCGCAATCAGCCATAATCGTTACACATTAACAATAGAAGCCTTAGGCTCAGCAATATCGGTATTAGATGTAAGCAGTGATGAAACCCTTAACCAGCCCTGGCATTATCGCATTTCCTTTACAAGTTCAGATAAACACCTCACACTTGACTCGGTTTTAAATCAAAAAGCCGCATTTATTTTTCACCCGGCGAATAATTTCGATATTGTCTCAAAGGTAACGCAAACGCTTAATACCTTAAGTGCTTTTGCTCCGCTTGAATCGTCGTTGACCGACCTGTTATCGTCAGGCGATTCACGCATTGTATACGGGGTGATTACTGAGTTTAGTCAGTTATCGGTCAATAAAGAGCAAGCGCATTATCAGGTGGTATTGTCCTCGGTGCTGGCAAAGCTGGCACTCAGTCATAACAGTGCTATTTTTCAGAATTTGAGTGTGGTGGGCGTTGTTGAAGAGGTGCTGCGTGGGCATGGTTTTACCGGCATTGACTACCGTTTAGAATTAAAAGACCGTTATCCGGTCCGGGAGCTTATCACCCAATGGCAGGAGAGTGACCTGACCTTTATTCAACGAATTTTAGCCGATGTGGGGATATGGTTTCGTTTTGAAACGCATGCTGAGCACAGTTGTGATGTTATGGTCTTAAGTGATTACGAACAAGGTTATCAGCAGGCAAAGGATATCGACTACAAACTACCGAGTGGCACTTTAGATGCGGGTGTTGACAGTGTGTGGGATATGGGTTTACACAGTCAGATGGTTGAAGCGTCAGTTCAGGTGCAGGATTATAATTACCGGGATGCAGGCAGCAATTTACAAACGGAAGTGAACAGTCAGCCGACAAACGGGACAACATATGGCACGAATTACCGTTATGAAGAGCACTATAAAGGATTGAATGATAATGGCACGGCTAATGCTGGTCGTGATAGCGATACAGCCAACCGTTTTGCGGCAGGAGAGCAAAATGGTAACCGCGAAGGTAATCAGGATAACAGCATTGAAAGTGGGACATGGTATGCGCGTATTCGTCATGAACAGGCAATCAGTAGTCAGGTAATCATCAGCGGTAAAAGTAACCGCTGTCAGCTGGTGCCGGGTCAACGTATTCGCATAACAGGTAACCCGTTAGCCGATACGCAAGAGGGGTTTATCATTATAAGTGTGGCTGGGCACGGTAACCGCACGGATGCTTATGAAGTGGCATTTACCGCCATCCCGTATCAGGTATTAAAACCCTACCGCCCTAAACCGATAGCATGGCCACAAATCAGTGGCACCTTACCGGCACGGGTGACCAGTCCGGATAATGACACCTATGGTTATATTGACACTCAGGGTCGATACCGGGTTAAGTTTAACTTTGACCTGAAAAGCTGGAACAGCGGTGAAGAGAGCTTATGGGTCAGACTGGCGAAACCGTATGCCGGTGGTAGTTATGGTTTTCACTTTCCGCTTATTGACGGTACGGAGGTGGCGATAGCCTTTACTAACGGTAACCCTGACCGCCCTTATATTGCTTATGCGATGCATGACAGTGCCCACCCTGACCATGTTGCAACGGCCAACAAACATCGCAATGTGATTCGCACAGCGACCAACAATAAACTGCGGATGGATGATAAACGCGGTCAGGAGCACATCAAGTTAGCCACTGAATACGGAAAAACCCAGCTTAATATTGGTCACTTAGTTAACCAGAATAAAGAGCAGCGAGGTGAAGGGTTTGAACTGCGCACTGATGAATGGGGCGCCTTAGCAGCGGCAAAAGGGTTATATCTGACTACCCAAACCGAGCCAAAAGCGCAGGGCAAACAGCTGGATATGCAAGGCGCAATTACTCAGTTAGAAAACGCCTTATCGATAGCTAAATCCCTACAAAATGCGGCTAAACAATCGGAAGCACACAGTGCTGATACCGACAGTCAAAATCAGCTCAAGGCAAACTTAACTGAGCTGGCGCAAAGTGGCATTTTAGCTTATGCACAGGAGGGCATTGCGTTAACCAGTCCTGAAAACATCCAACTATCTACGAGTAGCAGTATTTCCTTAACCAGTGAAAACCAGACTGATATTACCGCCTTAAAAACCATCACCTTGTCTGGTGGTGAATCAATGGGGTTATTTGCTCACAAATCGGGGATGAAAGTCTTTGCTAACCAGGGTGATATAAACCTGCAAGCGCAAAATGCCAACCTGAATATGGCCGCCAAGCAGGATATTAAAATTGACAGTGTTGATGGTGAGCTGACAATCACAGCCAGTCAAAAAATCACCTTAATTTGTGGAGGCTCTTATATCAAAATCAGTGAAGAGGGGATTGAACTCGGTACAGCTGGTAATGTGTATATAAAAAGCAATGCCTTGCAAAAAATGGGAGCAAAAACAATAGCACCTAATCCATTAGCACTACCGTATATTATTGGTGATTATGCAGTTAAATTTATCTGTAAAGATGAAACCGGAAAAATTTATGCCAATGAACGTTACATTGCTACGCTACCTGATGGTAGAAAGATACAAGGGCAAACCGATAAAAATGGGTATACACAACCATTCCACTCTACCAATGAAAATGAAACAATTACACTGGAATTAATTAGTAGGTAAGTTAATCAATATGCCAAATGAAAACACGCAAAAATGTAAAATTTTTACAGCTCAAACAAGTAAACTTGAAAATGGCGAGGTTGCCACTGAGGAAGTGATATTAAAAAACGTACCAACACCTCTTTTTATATTATTTTCTTTTAGTGGTGATGGAAAAACGGCCTTTTTTAAAGCGGCAAAATTTAAAGAACAACAATTAAAACTTAAATACCCCGATGCAGAAGTTAGAATCATAGAAGGTTTTGAGTATCCATTACAATTCAAAGCGGAATGGACAAAACTATATAATGAATTAACTAACTCAGAAACGGCTTGTAAATATGCTTTGTGGCAAGTTCATTATTTTGGTCATGGCAATGAAAGTTTCCTGGCTTTTACTGGTAGAGGTAAAATACATTTTGACTTTTATGATAAAATGGAACGTCTACCATGGCATCCAAATGAAGGCATTTTTGTTTTACACTCCTGTCGAGGTGCCGCTTATGAAGATACGCTAGATGAAGAAGAAATAGAAAATCAAATTTGCTTAGCTAATACCATTTCAAAGCAACAAAAAACACGCTGTTTAGGGCAAGTTACTTTTGGAAGCTTTACAACTAATTCACAACAGTTTGCAGAAAATTGGGAATTGAATACAAATGGCATTTATATGCCAAATATACCAAAATCTTATCTAACTAATGAAGATATTCAAAAAATATATGGTTATCGTCCTAATCGATATTACAATGCAGTAGCTCTTTATATGGCTGATTCTGTTTTGTGGGGATATGCTTTACTGACAGGCGATACAAAAGATAGGATATTAAGTTTAAAAGAGAATTATGAAAAAAATAAAAAAATTAAAGCATCTACTACATTACCTAAGTTATATCCTATTTACCAAGAAATTAAAAAATTATCCGAAAAAAATCAAATTCTACCTTGCCGAGTATTTAATAAAGGTCAGTTAGAAGCGCGCATTGTTGAGGTGGATGTGTTTAATCAAAATGATTTGGAATATATTTAATGAGTTTTACTGCCAAAAAAAACAAATCAATACGGAAAAAATTAATCATTTTTGTCATTATTTTGGGTCTTATTATCAGTATTGGCTTTATATATTTAAATACTGATAATTTAAAAAAACGAAACTATGAACTTAATCAACCGGAAAATTTAATTATGGACTTTACCATTTACCCGTCAACTATTCCCGAAAATGAATTATTACGTATAGACGAAGCTAAAAAGCTGTATGAATCAGCCTTTGACGATAGCATATTTTATGGTGTGGTTAATCCTGACCAATTGATAAAATTTCTTAAACATGCCTGGCAATGGGATAAAAATGCTATGCCATATTATTACTCTCTCCTCAGTTGGCAAAAACTCTTTAATAAAGGTTACAAAGAAGATGGGATGATCTCATTTACAGAATTTATGCGCAAATATCGGGATCAGTTAGTGGATAGTGCTGGTAAACCGTTAGTCGAACCTGAGGTGTTTAAAAGTGAGCAAATACAGTGGTATTTATGGGATAAGTTTGCCGATTTAAAATATCCCTATTTTGCATATAAAAATGGTTACATAATAGGTACTTGTGGGTATGATGAACAAGGTATGGCGCGCCCCTGTCCTGATGAGCAATTAGAAAAAAGTATTGAGTATTTTAATTATGCCATTGAGGGTGGCTATCATTGCTACGAATATTTAATAGCCCGTATGTTATTTCAACATGGGCGTCAATATAAAGATCAGAAATATGAGCAACTGACTAAACTAACCGAATACCGCAAGGCATTAAAATCAGATGATTTAAAACTGGCCATAGATTATGCGCAGTTAATGGCCGAGCATAGCTCAATTATTGGCATATTGCGCATGACTGAAGCCTATTTCTATGGATTAGGTCGAGAGCAAGATCTGGTTAAAGCTTATGCCTGGTCGCTGTTAAGTGATTATGCAAAACAAAAAATCACTGAGATAGACAATAATTTAGCGTGGGATGCTCATCAACTACCACCTGTTTGGGAATATAATAAAGAAATCCAACAACGTTTAGAACAAATGCTTACTCCAACCGGAAAACAAGCGGCATTAGATTATTTGGAAATACTGAAAACCAAAGTTATAACTTGGAATTATAATCTGTGGCGCAATCAAATAGATGATTTTCATCCTAAACCGTAATTTATTTAACTATATTGTAGTGAGTAAAATTTAAGGTTGAATAATAGTGATTAATCTGGATAGCGTGTGAAGAATAGCAAATTGAAACGTTCAAAGTTCAAAATAGTCATGCTAGTGATGATTATGGTTATTAGCCTTTATCAATTATATTTTAATCAATCATCCGATAGTCAAGTCAATGTTGGTTTTGTTGAATCCGAAAATTTAATTATGGACTTTACCATTTACCCTTCAACTATTCCCGAAAATGAATTATTACGTATAGACGAAGCTAAAAAGCTGTATGACTCAGCCTTTGACGATGGCGTATTTTATGGTGTGGTTAATCCTGAACAATTGATAAAATTTCTTAAACATGCCTGGCAATGGGATAAAAATGCCATGCCATATTATTACTCTCTCCTTAGTTGGCAGGAACTCTTTAATGATGGTTACAAAGATGATGGGATGATCTCATTTACAGAATTTATGCGCAAATATCGGGATCAGTTAGTGGATAGTGCTGGTAAACCGTTGGTTGAACCTGACGTATTTAAAAGTGAGCAAATACAGTGGTATTTATGGGATAAGTTTGCCGATTTAAAATATCCGTATTTTGCATATAAAAAGGGGTGGGGAATGGGTTTTTGTTGGTATGATGAACAAGGTATGGCGCGCCCCTGTCCTGATGAGCAATTAGAAAAAAGTATTGTGTATTTAAATTATGCCCTTGAAGGTGGCTATCATTGCTACGAAGATTTGATAGCTCGAATGTTATTTCAACAAGGTGACCATTATCAGGATGAAAAGTATAAACAAATAATTAAATTAACCGAATACCGCAGATCATTAAAATCAGATGATTTAAAACTAGCCATAGATTATGCCCAGCTAATGGCCGAGCATAGCTCAATTATTGGCATATTGCGCATGACTGAAGCCTATTTCTATGGATTAGGTCGAGAGCAAGATCCGATTAAAGCTTATGCCTGGTCGCTGTTAAGTGATTATGCAAAACAAAAAATTATCGAGATAGGCAACAATTTAGCGTGGGATGCAGAGCAATTACCACCGGTTTGGGAATATAACAAGCAAATCCAACAACGTTTGGAACAAATGCTTACCCCAACCGGAAAACAGGCGGCATTAGATTATTTGGAAATACTGAAAACCAAAGTGATCACTTGGAATTATAATCTGTGGCGCAAACAAATAGATGATTTTCATCCTAAACCTTAGTTTGATTAAATATATTACCATACATTAAACTAAAAGGTGTTTGGATTGAAAAAATACTGGTCAAATAGTGAAAATCAGCTGGCCGGCAAAAAGTGAAAAAGAGTACGCCAAAACACGTTTACTGCAAGTGCACCAACCGCACCTTAACCAACAGGGTGATTGGCAACGGCTCATTCACCCCGATCACTAACATAGAAGGACTGCTGCTTATGTTGAAACGCATTATTACCGTCATCAGTTTAGTAATACTTATTACCGGTTGCCATACTTCACGTATCACTAACCGAGTTGACCCCAATTTACCTAAAAAACCTTACGCTGAATGGCGTATTGGTGGTCGTTATCCACTCTACTTTCAATCAACAGTTTTTTCAACCATGGTAAAAACCCAATCCAATAAATATAAAATTATTAATATCGCTGCTGGGGGTAATTACAGTCGGGATCCGGGTAAATGGAATACACGTTTTGGTATCAATGACCTGCCTGTGTATTCTGATTTACCGGAAGAATTTTATATTTGCTGGTCCTCTTTTGCCGATCAAACCTTTTATCGTACTAAATTAGTGGTGCCATTGTGGGCACGGCAAGAAATGGTAACGCCACATCATTACTATTCTGAAGCCTACGATCAAAATGAGATTGGTTATAATGACACGGTTATTATTGGTTTTGCCCCGGGTGGCAGTGTGACCGGTTGGCTCATAGGCGTTGCTCACCCTGATGCACAGTCAATAGAGTTTGGTAAAGGGGTCACCGAACGGATACCGCAAGGATCTGATGTGTGTCCCAATCCTTACCCTAACGGAAAAATAACTGAAATTACTCCCGAAGCTAAAGCGTGGTTAAAAAAACACGGCATGCCTAAAGCATGGCAAGAAAAGTACAATAACGTCACCATGGGACAATACCTGAAACTAAAAAATCCACCCAATTTTTAGGCTATGAGCAACGAGTCAGGGAAAACAATGGCTGATTTGCTGATCAATTGGGCATAAACTCGTTGCCAACTAAAGCGATTGGCAACGGCTCATTCACCCCGATCACTAACATAGAAGGACTGCTGCTTATGTTGAAACGCATTATTACCGTCATCAGTTTAGTAATACTTATTACCGGTTGCCATACCTCACGTAACACTAACCGAGTTGACCCCAATTTACCCAAAAAACCTTACGCTGAATGGCGTATTGGTGGTCGTTATCCACTCTACTTTCAATCAACAGTTTTTTCAACCATGGTAAAAACCCAATCCAATAAATATAAAATTATTAATATCGCTGCTGGGGGTAATTACAGTCGGGATCCGGGTAAATGGAATACACGTTTTGGTATCAATGACCTGCCTGTGTATTCTGATTTACCGGAAGAATTTTATATTTGCTGGTCCTCTTTTGCCGATCAAACCTTTTATCGTACTAAATTAGTGGTGCCATTGTGGGCACGGCAAGAAATGGTAACGCCACATCATTACTATTCTGAAGCCTACGATCAAAATGAGATTGGTTATAATGACACGGTTATTATTGGTTTTGCCCCGGGTGGCAGTGTGACCGGTTGGCTCATAGGCGTTGCTCACCCTGATGCACAGTCAATAGAGTTTGGTAAAGGGGTCACCGAACGGATACCGCAAGGATCTGATGTGTGTCCCAATCCTTACCCTAACGGAAAAATAACTGAAATTACTCCCGAAGCTAAAGCGTGGTTAAAAAAACACGGCATGCCTAAAGCATGGCAAGAAAAGTACAATAACGTCACCATGGGACAATACCTGAAACTAAAAAATCCACCCAATTTTTAGGCTATGAGCAACGAGTCAGGGAAAACAATGGCTGATTTGCTGATCAATTGGGCATAAACTCGTTGCCAACTAAAGCGATTGGCAACGGCTCATTCACCCCGATCACTAACATAGAAGGACTGCTGCTTATGTTGAAACGCATTATTACCGTCATCAGTTTAGTAATACTTATTACCGGTTGCCATACCTCACGTAACACTAACCGAGTTGACCCCAATTTACCCAAAAAACCTTACGCTGAATGGCGTATTGGTGGTCGTTATCCACTCTACTTTCAATCAACAGTTTTTTCAACCATGGTAAAAACCCAATCCAATAAATATAAAATTATTAATATCGCTGCTGGGGGT
>NZ_LZGO01000063.1:0-118310 GCF_001690235.1 Gilliamella sp. wkB292 | reverse complement strand
ATTGAATTGGGTAAATCAGCGTCTTTATGCATTCGGTTTAGTAATGCTTTTATGGCTTCAAGGACACATAATGTACCACTAAAGTGCAAAACGCGAATTTCATTCCATGAGTTGCGATAAAGCAAATCAACCGAACCTACTAAACTTAACTCTTTTTTACCGTAATTTAATATATTAGTATTAATTTCATGATCTAATTCACATTGGGTAGTTGGATCGTTTTCTAAATTTAAGATGATCGCTAAATGTCGGATTTCACATGGGCCATACAATTGCTCTTCAGTTGCTGCTGGCACATCAATAGGAAAATATTGTTTTAGGTCATCAATAAATTTGGTTATTTTTGCTTTATCCCGATCCTCGCCATCGTGATAATAAAACTCAGTAGAGTCCGAGATTAAACGATTAAAGTAACACCAACTCACTAACTTAACTAAATACTTACTATATTCTAAGTATTGGTGACCAATAATTTGATCCAATATTGGTTTTTGCTTATAAACATACCATCCAGCTCGATTTATTCTATCTTCTTTAACATGAATAAAGGTTAACGCCTCTTCTTGTAAATTATGCGAAATATTAAGCTTTAATGTGGTTATTTTTCCCGGTAATACTTCAAATGAAGCATACAATTTACGTGTTAATATTGCTAAGTCTTGAGGACTAATTAAGGAATCCAAATTATTACGGCGACCAAAATTAAGTAAGTTACGATACCCCGTCATCATAGTTTGTAGTAAAACTTCGTGTATTTCACGAACTTGTTCTATTTTCCAAGTATGGCTGGTATCGAGTTTAGCAAAACATTGTTTATCCCATTTCCATTGCTTCACCAAATCTTCAAGCACTTTACGACGCCACGATGGCGTAGAATTTGCAATAGATAACTTTTCATTAACTTTGAGGTAAAAGCACGTTCTTACTAATTTTAATCTTGGAAAATCTTTAATTTCAATTAGATAGTTGCTGATGCGTTGCAATAACATATAGTAAGAATCAAGATAACACCCTTCATTGCTTTTAAATGTTTGTATAAAATCGCGCATTTGATAAGCAATAGGTTTATTTTCTGGATATATCCACGAATATGCTTCAAGTAATAATGTCTTTAATACCGCTTTAAAAGGTGAATCAATACTTTTATAAAGTTGCCACAAGCTGGCGCCAAAATATTCCTCTGCCGATAATCCTGTTAAAGGGCCAAAATCGATCCATTGATCGCGTTCAATTATTTTTTGTTCAACTAATGCTTCAATACATTTTTCATAGCTAGGATAGGTTGTATTATTCACGGTTAAATTTGCGGGCACAGCGAACCATAATAATAGTTTTCCAGCAAGTAAATTAGCTGATCGATAAAACTCTTCCAATAATAATATATGTTGAGCTGAACCACAGTTTTCGCCCATTAAACATTCATGATGTTGATTAATAAAACGATCTACATCAACAACAAATAATGTTAATTTTATCCCAAGCTCTTTTGCCCATTGTTCAATCAATCGGCATTTTTTTTGTAATGACGATTTTCTAACTGCTGATAAATTATTTTCAATACAAATCCAGATATCAAGATCTGACGTTACTGACTGGCCGATAGAGCAAGTACTGCCCATTGAATATAATGCGGAAATATCTGCTTTATTTAATGTTTGTGGAAGATTAAAATTAAATTCATTTTTTAACTGAGCAAAAACTTCATCAGAACCTTGATAACAAGCAATGCCCATCGGAGTGTCTTCGTTTAAATAGCCAGGCAAAGCAGGATGATGAAAATGAAAAAGCGCTGGCAACAATGTAAAAACACGTTGGAACTCTAAGGACATACCATCGAGTGCTCTTTTATGTTTTAGTAAAGCAAGATCTTTAAGTTCTTTTTTTATGTTGTTAATATAATATTGCATGACATTATTAAGGTGAACCACGTGTACTACTAACAAACAACTTCAATCTATCATGTTCTTATTATAACGTAAATACAGCGTAAATTTAAAAACAAAACTAAATAAATATTATGATCACAACTGAACAGATAGCTAACTTATTGAAAACAGGTAAGATAGCAAACAAAATTAATCAAAAAGCAGCAGTTTTGATACCGCTTGTTAAGGTCAATAATCAATTGCATTTACTGTTCCAAGTCCGATCGAAAACATTAAAATGGCAACCTGGTGATATCTGCTTTCCAGGTGGGCGAGTAGAGCTAGGCGATATTAATCCGGAATATACAGCAAAACGTGAAACTTGCGAAGAATTAGGTATTTTACCCACACAAATAACTATTTTAGGAAAATTACCTAAATTTATCGCAAATTTTGCTATGACTATTTACCCTTTTGTCGGTGAAATCAAATCAATAGATAACTTGACTCTTAATCCTGATGAAGTTGAAGAAGTTTTTACCGTACCGCTTAATTGGTTTATGAACAACAGACCTAGTCAAGCTACCATCGAAGTTGGTCATAAATTTGGCAACGACTTTCCTTTTCATTTATTGCCTAATCGCCCTCAAAAATGGCAGAAAAGATCAGAACATTTAGTTTACTTTTATCAATATAATAATTATATTATTTGGGGATTAACAGCTCAAATATTGAATAATTTTATTCATCAAATTCATGTAGTTGTTTAAATTTCAAAAATAACCAAGTAATTCAAAAAGTTGTTATATCGTTAAAATTAACTATCGTTAGCAATTTGTTGCATTTTTAGCAAAAAGTGCTATGAAGTTTTATTTTCCACTATAAATCTCTTGAGAATTATCATAAAATTCATACATATATAGGAAAGAAAAAGCTATTTTATAATTATTAAGTGAAAAAGCTTTATGTCTA
Source organism: Gilliamella sp. wkB292 (assembly GCF_001690235.1). NCBI lineage: Bacteria > Pseudomonadati > Pseudomonadota > Gammaproteobacteria > Orbales > Orbaceae > Gilliamella > Gilliamella sp. wkB292. The sequence goes on along the minus strand of NZ_LZGO01000063.1, from coordinate 115,473 downwards.
AACGCATTTAGTAATAAGTAGATTGAGACATAATTCTATAGAGTACCTGATATTTCATTTGCTCTATAAGTGATGTCATGAGTCTGCAAATTAAAAAAAGCGTTAAATTTAATTCTAATTTCAATAAATAAAAATGAAGGAAATTATCATGAAACGTTTAAAAAAATCATCTGTTGCATTAGCATTATTGCTATCATTACCAGTTGCAAGCTTGTATGCAGCAGAACCACTAACAGCTAAAGAAAGTAGTAATTTAATTCCACTTAAAGAAATCTCAGTAACAGGTAAATATTTACAAGCAGATAATGCGGCTAGTGATATTTCTCGTGCAGCTGATGAAGCAGGCGCTAAATACTATCATATTAAATCAATTGAAAGTGCTACAACTAGTGATTCAGCTGATCAAGCAATCGTTTATGCTGATATTTATCAATCAAAAGAACCTGTTGCAGTTAAAAAAGAAGAAGTGACTCAAAATGGTGTTGTTGTTTATCCTCGTGCGAAAGCGCTTTACTACTTACCATTTGAAGTGATTAAATTTAAAGGTAATTACAACAACACTTCAGATATTATGAATGCAGCAAGTAAATTAGCAGCAGAAAAAAATGCATATGCTTTCTATGTGTATTCAATTGCACCTGCTGATGTAAAAAATCAAGCACAAGATATTGATGTTGCATTATACAAAAAAGATGCTGTAGCAAGAGATTTCATCGTGACCAAAGCAATTGAAGGTGAAGACGCTTACGAAATCAGCAGCGATGCATTCAAAAAAATGAAACCATATGACACTATTAGTTTCCACGGTTCATTCAACAATACAGCTGAAATCAGTGCTGCAGCTCAAAAACAAGCAATTGCTAATGGTGCACATTTCTATTATGTGAAAGAAGTATCAGCAAATGCAAAAGGCACTTCACAAACTGTATATGTAAACTTATATAAATAATAAGTTATAGTCCATACGTTTTCCACATGCTATATAAATTATGCATGTGGGATACGTCTAACACAAAAAATAACTATCAAAATTTCAATATCTTTATATTCTAACAAATCGAAAACTTATTTTTTATCAACAGATTTTATTCCCACTTTATTGCACAGTCTAAATATTCAATTGATTTAAGCGTATTACACAATCTCTTATTTAGCTTTTTAAATTAAAGATAAGACAATACAGTTAAATTCATAGGTTAATTTATATATTGTTTAATTTCATTTAAACTTTAGATGTTCAAACAAACCATTTATTTAACGAGATACGCCCTACTTTTACCACTCTTGAACCACGCTAATTTAATACAGGACTCAACCATAATAAAAGAAACTTTATTTATTTTGATACACCTTGATAATAAATCAATATTATCAATTATTAAAAATTCAATCGAAAGAATAACTATGTTAATTTTGTTTGAACGTCATCCAACCGTTTATCCTAATAAACAATTGATAATTAAAATTTCACTGCAACTTATCCAAGCTATGCTCCAGCAATTTGCTTAGAAACTCTAATTAGACAGAAAATTGTTGTCGGCAACCATAAGAACTTTAATGGATGACCGATTTACTATTGATTAACCTTACCGAGTAACCAATCAAGCTTGCAACAGTTAGCCAATAAATAACATTCTTAATGATTAAACAAGATAGAAAATAAAATTAAGACATTCAAATATCAAGCTCTATAGCCTAGTATAAACGATACTATAACCAATTTATAAAAATGCACCCCAGACTAACTACAACTTATTAAGTTACACAGTTAACTTTCGGCTTAAACTGACAATTCGCACATACTGCGCAAATTTTTATCTATAACGACAATGTCATTAGATAAAAGATATAGAGATTAATTTACTGGGGATAACAACCGATATTATGTTGATTGTGAACACTTCAAATGATTATTTAGTGGCTGGGGTACAAGGATTCGAACCTTGGAATGGCGGAATCAGAATCCGCTGCCTTACCGCTTGGCTATACCCCACTATAATGTGAAAAATTATATCTGGTACGGGTAGTGAGATTTGAACTCGCACACCTTTCGGAACTAGAACCTGAATCTAGCGCGTCTACCAATTCCGCCATACCCGCATATGAATAATTTAGCAATCGATATGATTAACAATAAAATATAAAAGAGTGAGATATCAAAAATATGCAGATTGGAATGGCTGGGGTACCAGGATTCGAACCTGGGAGTGGCGGGATCAAAACCCGCTGCCTTACCGCTTGGCTATACCCCAATAAAGGATAGATACTAAGATTAAAATGGTGCGGGTGGAGAGACTTGAACTCACACACCTTGCGGCGCCAGAACCTAAATCTGGTGCGTCTACCAATTTCGCCACACCCGCACTGTATACTTCCGGTAAAAGTACAACTTAATCTTAATGGTGGCTACGACGGGATTCGAACCTGTGACCCCATCATTATGAGTGATGTGCTCTAACCAACTGAGCTACGTAGCCATCTCATTCGCAACGTCATAACCAACACTGCGAGGCGCATTATGCTTGTCTTAAGCCAAATCGTCAACCCTTTTTTTTAGATATTTTGAAAAAAAATGACGATTGATTAAGATGCAATCAAAAGCAGTCTAATAACGCTTCAATTCGCCTTTTTTGTAATTCATTATTAATAGCTTTACCGGTAAAACCATCTGCAATAATATTTTGCACATTAACACTATTGGCAACGTTATAAGCTTCATTTAAGTATTGAGCTTGCAAAAATGGCTCTTTTGAACAATATGCATGGCTTGCAATAATTAATTGTTCAAGATGTTGTGGATTACGCCATACGTCAATACTGTTTAGTAAATGAATAATCTGCTCTGCCGTCAACTGCTTTATATCTTCAACAACTTTACCATATTGCTGAACCATAACAGCTATCTTCAAAAAACTTGTGGGGGATTTTATTTTTTGACATAACAACTCAACACTTTGCTTCGTTGGCATCTGAGCACATAATATTGCAAAGCGAACCGTTAATAGCTCAGTTAATTCAACAGATCTAGCTAATGCATCAATAACATTTTGTGACAATATTAATTGCGGAAATAATACAGCAAGCGCACCACATTGGTTGAGTACTTGAAAATAGACTTGTGGATGCTGTGTCGATAATGCTTTTTCTGTCTCTTTCCAAATGCGTTCAGGCGTTAAATATGACACCTCACCAGCAGCCACCATTTCTTTCATCAAAATTAACGTTTCGGGTGCTATTTTAAATCCTAAATGGTGATAGCGAGCAGCAAAGCGAGCAATGCGTAATATCCTTAATGGATCTTCCCTAAAAGCCAAAGACACATGACGTAGTATTTTATTATGAAGATCACTCACACCATTATAGGGATCGACAATATGTCCTTGCTCATCCATTGCTATCGCATTGATTGTCAAGTCGCGACGAATAAGATCTTGCTCTAAGGTGATATTTGCCCCAAAATCACAAATAAAACCAGTATAACCGTTACCTGACTTACGTTCAGTACGCGCTAGTGCATATTCTTCTTTAGTTGTGGGATGTAAAAATACAGGAAAATCTTTACCAACTTGTTGGTAACCTAAAGCAAGGAGCTGATCGGGTGTTGCACCAACAACAACCCAATCATGGTCGACTACAGGTAATCCTAATAATCTATCCCGAACACTGCCGCCAACAAGATAGATCTTAGACATTTAACGCATCCAACGGTCTTTTCTACGGCGTGGCATAATTAACGGTAAAATTAAACCTAAAATTAAACCACCACCAGCCACAAGACCGCCATAGGTGAACCAAGTAATAATCAGATCACGGCGTTTGTCATCCACTTGATTGAGCATTGACTCAAGTTGACTATTTTGCTGTTTAAGTTTGTTTTCAAGCTCAGTATTTTTATTTTGTAAAGACTCAATTAATGTATTTGCATCTTGCAATTTTTGCACATATTGATTAGCCACATCTTGTTGGGACTGATCGGCATTATCAGCTTTACTTTTGTACTGAGCAAGTTCAGATTCTAGAGATGGCAGTCGCTCTTTGCAACTCGGTTGATCATTAAGTTTACTTGTTTCAATCCATGCAACACTACCATTGCTGACTTGAATCTTGGTATATTTACCATCACTATTTTTTTCAAGTTCAATGACTTTTTCGCCCGCTTTTGCTGAATTTGAATAAGCATATTGCGCTCCCGGTCCTCGACGTAAGTAAACATCAACATCATCAGTGACATATTTGTCTACACCATAAGCGTTGAAAATACAACTTAAGAAAGAAACTACAGCAATAATATTATGTTTTTTCATGATATTTAATCTATTCACCCACAATTAGTTCATAATAGCATAAAAAATGAATTTTTCGCATAATCATTTCATAATATATCTTACTTACGCGGAGTCAATAATTTTCAAAAAATGAAAACGATTACATTTTATGAGATCTTAATCACAAAATAAAAAATTAATGATATCCTTCTAGTTAAATTATCATTACTGTATAAGAATTATTTTAGTAATTAATATTGGAGAACACATGAATTACCATCTTGGCAACAGCAAATTAGATATAATTTTACGCACGCAACCTTATGCTGAAATCTGTTATTTTGGAAAACGATTACAAACTTTAAATATCGACTCTATCGATATGCTTAACCCTGCTGTGCCTAATTCACGTCTAGATATTAATGTACCATTCACACTTTGTCCTGAAGAGGGTTTAGGCAACTTCAGCACGCCGGGCCTTGAAGGTCATCGAAATGGCAAAGATTGGTCTCCAGTATTTATCACTAAAGAAGTCAAAAAAGACACTAACAATATCACTATTATTAGTGAAGATGAGATTGCCAAGCTCCGTTTAACTAGCCAACTCATATTAGATGAAAGTGGTGTTTTGCAATGTCAAAATAGCCTGACCAATTTAGCAGAGCAACCTTATCAAGTTAATCGTTTGTCAGTAACCTTACCTATACCTGAACGCGCGCAAGAGTTAATGGCATTTAATGGTCGTTGGATTAAAGAATTTTTTCCACATCGAACTAAAATTGAACATTGCGGATACTTACAAGAAAATCGCCGAGGAAGAACTTCACATGAATATTTTCCTGGAATGATTGTAGGTACAAGCGGTTTTAAGGAACAAACAGGAGAAGTATGGGGAATCCATTTAGGTTGGAGCGGAAACCACCGCATACAAGTAGCCGTCAAAAGTAATGGAAAACGTTTTATTCAAGCCGAAGCACTTTACCTTGCGGGTGAAATATCTTTAGCTAAAGGAGAAACAGTAAGTACACCATGGTTATATGCAACCTATAGTGATCAAGGTTTAAATAAAATGAGTCAGCACTTTCATCAGTTTTTAAGGACTACTATTATTAAGTTCCCTGCTCATAAACCACGCCCTGTTCATCTTAATACTTGGGAAGGCATCTTTTTTGATCATAATCCCGATTATATTATGAAAATGGCGACACAAGCTGCTCAAATTGGTGTTGAACGATTTATTATTGATGATGGCTGGTTTGGCCATCGCGATGATGACTATCAAGGCTTAGGGGATTGGTATCTTGATGAGCGCAAATATCCAAATGGTTTAGAACCAATAATTAAACATGTTAAAGGCCTTGGTATGGAATTTGGTATCTGGGTTGAACCTGAAATGATTAACAAAAACTCTAATCTATATCGTGCCCATCCTGACTGGCTATTAGAACTACAAGGTTATCAACAACCTGAAGGTCGTCATCAATATGTACTAGACTTACAAAATCCAAATGTTTTTGACTATTTGCTCGAAAGATTAACCTGGTTACTTGTAAGTTACGATATAGACTATATAAAATGGGATATGAATAGAGAAATCGTACAAGCTGGTCATAATGGTCATCCAGCTATAGTTGGCCAAACTAAAGCTGTTTATCGATTACTCGATATTTTGCAAAAAAAATTCCCGAATGTCGAAATTGAATCTTGCTCATCTGGCGGTGGTCGCATTGATTATGAAATCTTAAAACGTACACAACGTTTTTGGGCATCGGATTCCAACGATGCTTTAGATAGACAAATCATTCAACGCGGCATGAGTTATTTTTTCCCACCTGAAGTAATGGGAGCCCATATTGGTGGAGCACTATGCCATACCACATATAGGCAAATTAATATGAATTTACGTGGTTTAACTGCACTATTTGGTCATATGGGGGTAGAACTCGATCCGGTAAAAGAATCACAACAAGAAAAACTATCATTTGCTAATTACATAAAATTACATAAACAATTACGTCCATTGCTCCATTCAGGCAATTTTATTCGTTTAGATGTTGATGATAGTCAAGCCATGCAGAGTTATGGTGTTGTTAGCCAAGACCAAACTGAGGCCGCTTTTATAGTCGCACAACTTATTTTACCGACTTATGCTTTGAGTGGTAATTTACGTTTAGAGGGTTTATTACCAGATAAGGATTATCAGATTGAAATTCTCGACATGCCCAATAATATTGATCCTAAAGTGAATGGACATGTCATGAAAGCCCTACCTAATTGGATGGTAAAAAGCACAACGTTATCGGGTGATTGGTTAATGAATATTGGGTTACCCCTACCAGTACTAGATCCCGCAACTGCAATGCTGATCAAGATCACATCGGTATAAATTGTTTAGCAAAGAGACTGAATTTTTTAGCGACTCAGGAGGGATTTCAACAGCATAAATCCCTCTTAGTTAATATATTTAAACTGAATCGATTCGACAAACCAGAGAGCAATTGGCAAAAGCAAAATTTTCTCGTATTATAATGCGTTGGCTCATATATTCAGAGTATTACATACTGAATTCACTTAAAGATTTTAAGTACAGGATTCCTCCCAAACTGCGAGCCCTTTTGCTTGAATCATTGGTAATCTTACAAAACTCTATATGGACAAACATAAAGTATCAAATATGGATATAAATAATTAGTAGTAATCAATTAAAAGGTAGTTTTATGGCGACAATAAAAGATGTTGCACGATTAGCCAAAGTTTCAGTGGCAACAGTATCTCGTGTTATTAATAATGCAAACAATGTTAGCGAAAATACACGTGAAATTGTAAAAAAAGCTATGGAAAAATTAAATTACTATCCTGATGCCAATGCTCGCGCGTTATCCCAACAAAATTCAAATACCATAGGCATTGTTGTTGCCGATGTTTCCGACCCTTTTTTTGGTGAGATGGTAAGTACCGTTGACAAAGTAGCTCATCGAACAGGCAATTTTTTATTAATCGGAAATGGCTATCATCAACATGATCAAGAATATAATGCAATAACCCAACTCATCGAACATCGCTGCTCATCATTAGTTGTTCATGCTAAGGTTTTGCCCGACAGTATATTAAAAAAATTAATGCAACAAGTACCAGGAATGGTATTAATCAATCGCGTAGTTAGCGGCTTTGAAAAACGGTGTATTGCACTCGACGATCGTTATGGCTCCTACTTAGCGGTGAAACATTTAATTCAACATGGACATCTTAAAATTGGTTATTTATGTTCAAACCATGATATCTCAGATGCATCTGACCGTTTGCAAGGCTATAAAGATGCTTTAGCTGAATATAATATAGAGCTTGATGAAAAACTTATAGCTTTTGCCTCACCTAACGAAATCGGCGGCGAACAAGCAATGATGACATTACTCGAACGCAATCGTCAAATTACCGCAATAGCTTGTTATAATGACTCTATGGCGGCTGGTGCAATGTCAGTGTTATATGATAATGATATAAAAATTCCAACCGACATTTCTATTATAGGTTTTGATGATTTACTTCTTGCTCGGTACTTACACCCTAAATTAACAACTATACGTTATCCATTACAAACTATGGCAGAACAAGCTGCTGAACTAGCATTAAAACTAGCTAAAGGTGAAGCGCCACCCGCTAATTTAGTTAATATATTTATACCTACGCTAACTAAACGTTATTCTGTCAATTTAATCAAATAACATGATTATTAACAACCAATAACATCTTTGTTTATTAAAACTATCAAAAATAGAGGATAATCACTACTTATCTGAGCTTAATTAATGATTTTTAATGCATAATATTAGCTCAGATAATCGTATTGTATTATCCCTCTAGATTAAAAGATATTAGCTAAAACCACACCTCTGTTTGTACCCCAAAACTAATTTGGTGATTCTTACCATTAAAATCAAACTTACTAATATCATTTTGCAATGATTCAATATATGAAACATAGAAACGAATATCAGGTCTAGAAGATAAAATACTTTGTCCGACTTTGAAAGAATGATAAAGCGTTGTTTTATAACCTTCCTCAACATAAGTTTTACTATTGGTTTTATTTTTCTGTCTAAAATAGCCTAGCTCAACACCACTCTGATTATAGGTATCCCATATATATGCAGGTCTTACCGCTGATTTAAAACTAGAAAAATCAGTATGAGCACGATGGAGATCATAAGAATAAACATCATTACCCGTAGTTAGCGCCAATGCATGGGCAACAATAACATTATCAGCTAAATAAGCTTCACCTTCAGAAACCAAGCGATAAGCTTTACCACCAGTATGTTCACCAATATAATCATTATCAGCATTAGCTGCAAACTCTGGATTATTAGTATTAATGTTGGCTAATTGTGAAGCAACTGAATTTGTCGCTGCTTGTAGTGTAAACTGATTAAATCCACCAAAAAATTCATTCTGACGTAAGACAAAACTACCAAGCCATGCATTTTTGACTTCTACATTGTCTTGAATTTTGGATTTATTCGGTGCTGAATAACGTGCATTTATGCCAAACAGAGCATCTTTCCACAATGGAATGTTATGATAACGTAATTCGATTTCATTAAGATCAACGTCCTCTTTTTTATGTCGGGTAATCTGATTACCATTTTCATCAACACCAACCACATCAGCTTTTTTACTTTTTACATTCACATCAGCTCGAACTAAAGCTAAATCAAGCACACCAACACCAACGGCAAGATTTTCAATCCCTACCCCACCACCAGCAGGTGTTTTTTGCGTTTTCCAGTCAAGCATCTGAATTTCGTTGTAAGGTAATGAGTGCTTACCAATCCATAATGTTGCATCAGGGAAACGAGGTACAAATCCTTTAGTAGCTAAATAAATATCAGAGAATTGCATAATATTATCATCTTGGATATTAAATAAACCCGCAGCCTTATTGGTTGCCACATTCCCATCAATCATGACAATAGCATCGACTCTACGCCCATCTTGATCATAAACTTTTTGTTTAAAAATAAGATCATACCAACCGCCATATTCATTACCGAATCGACCTAACGCACCTTCAGCATAATTTTTAGGTTTACCATTATTTGATGTTGACCATCCACCACGGAAATAACCGTTATAAGAAAACCCAATTTCATCTTTAATATAATCTTTAAATTCAGATAGGGTAAAAGATTTTTTTGCAGAACTACCTTCGTCTGATGAGGAAGAAGTTTTAGCATCATTAACTAACACGATTTGATTATCACTTACGTTATTATTTGTATTAATTTGTGGTGAACTAGCCGATTTTTTAGAATTGGTGAGTGAGGCTGTCTGATTTTTTAATTGTCTTTGTTGATTGTTAATAACGACTTGTTGTTTTTGAATATTATTATTTAATTGAGCAATTTGCTTGTTTGACTCAACAACTTGCTTTTTTAAATCCGCTGAGTCTTTACTGATCTCCAGTAACTTCTGCTCTAAAATTGTTATCCTTGCTTCTAACTCTTCTGACGTTGCGGCCATAACATTTGGCAAATAACATAAACTTAACATCGCAATTAACGCAATTCGTTTTAGTTTGGATATGACTTTTACAACCTTATTTGTTAAATATTTCATTTTTACCTACTCATTATTTTATAAAACATAATGAAGCCTCGTAAATTCGAGGCAAAAAAAAACCTAAAGAATAGCTTTTTATGGCTATTCTTTAGGTTTTGCCCGTTATACAGCGGTAACAATCCTTTGAAGAATAATTATCGTTTTTTAATATAACAAATAAAAATAATGATAAATAAATTAAATGTCTAAGCTGTGACCTATATCACAGTAATATTCATCTATTTATATGCAAAAGGGGATGTAATCGAAAATCACAAACAAAAAATACACACAAATCTATCCATTTAAAAAAAAGATGTATTCGGTTACATGAATGTTACCTAGATCACTGTTTTAAATCACCTGTTACTTATAATCTATAACAATTAATGCTCATGCCATTAACTACGATCAATAAAAAATAGTGGTTAACAGAACAGTAAATGGAGAATATATGACCCCTTCTTTCAATGAAATAATTAACCGCCATGATTGGAATAACTTATCTGTGTTAAGTATGAATAGACTCGATACGCATGCTAAATTTCACAGTTGGCGAGATAAACAGAGCGCTAAAAACAATCTGAAATCAGACACCATTATGTCACTAAATGGCGATTGGTTTTTTAGCTATTACAATAGCCCAGATCAAGTACCAGAATCATGGTTAAAAAATGAGTTAGCCAAAACAACTATTGCTGTTCCATCTAATTGGCAATTGCAGGGTTATGATAAACCGGTTTATACCAATATACGCTATCCCTTTCCTTATAATCCACCTTTTGTACCTGAGCAAAATCCCACAGGCTGTTATTCTCGCTATGTCAATATTACTCAACAATGGCTGGCGCAAGGAAATACCAGAATTATATTCGATGGTGTCAGCTCAGCGTTTCATCTTTGGTGTAATGGTCAATGGGTTGGTTACTCTCAAGATAGTCGTATTGCGGCAGAATTTGATTTAACCCCTTTTTTAAAGGCCGGTGAAAATCGCATTGCTGTATTAGTATTAAAGTGGTGCGATGGTAGTTATCTTGAAGATCAAGATATGTGGCGATTGAGCGGTATCTTTCGCCAAGTCTGGTTATTAAATAAACCGAAATCACATTTACGTGACATAAAAATTCAAACCCAACTCGATGCACTTTATCAAAATGCCACGCTTTCACTACAGATTGATGTCAATCTTGATGGTGACACAGATTTATTCAATGTTGATATTGAATTATGGCAACAAAATAAATTAATGACTAAGCATTCTCAAAGCATTGGTACTGATGCTGTTGACGAAAAAGGCGGATATCACGATCGCTTAGACTGCCATATACCAGTCACCAGCCCCAAATTATGGAGCGCGGAAACGCCGAATCTTTATCGTGTGGTTATCAGTTTATATCATAAACAAACAGGGTTGATAGAATCAGAAGCCTACAATGTCGGTTTTCGGACAGTCGAAATCAAACATGGTCAGCTTTGCTTAAATGGTAAAGCTCTACTCATAAAAGGGACGAACCGGCATGAATTTTATCCTGATATGGGGTATGCCGTAACAGAACAAGCGATGTTGCATGATATAAAACTCATCAAACAACACAATTTTAATGCAGTTAGATGTAGTCATTATCCTAATGATCCAAGATGGTATGAACTTTGTGACCAATATGGGCTGTATTTAGTGGATGAAGCCAATATTGAGTCACATGGTATGTTTCCTATGTCCCGTTTATCGGATGATCCTCGTTGGTTTGCAGCGTATAGCGAACGCGTCACGCGCATGGTACAACGTGATCGAAATCATCCCTCAATTATAATCTGGTCATTAGGAAATGAATCCGGTCATGGTGCTAATCATGATGCACTTTATGCTTGGATTAAAAGCAATGATCCAACGCGACCTGTACAATACGAAGGTGGTGGTGCTAATACAGCTGCTACCGATATCATTTGCCCTATGTATGCACGTGTTGAACAAGATCAACCGCATCCAACAGTCCCTAAATGGGCAATAACAAAATGGATTTCAATGCCTGATGAACACAGGCCACTGATTTTATGTGAATATGCTCATGCCATGGGTAATAGTTTAGGTGCGTTTTATAAGTATTGGCAAGCATTTAGGCAATACCCTCGTTTGCAAGGTGGATTTATTTGGGAATGGGCAGATCATGGTATTCGCTGTCAAACTCAAACGGGTGAAAGTTATTGGGCCTATGGTGGAGATTTTGGTGAAGCATATCATGATAGACAATTTTGCTTAGATGGATTAGTGTTTCCCGACCGCAAACCTCATCCTAGTTTAATCGAAGCTAAAAAATTACAGCAACCCTATCAATTTAAATTAATCAGTCAAAAACCATTAGTGATTGAGATAACCAGCGAGTATTTATTTCATCATACCAATCATGAGGTTTTACAATGGGAGTTATTAGTCGAGGGTAAAAAAAGGAAATACAGCAAAACCAAACTGGACATTAAAGCCAATAGCACAATAAAAATGGTTTTGTGTGATGATGTCGGTAATGATTTTAACTGTGAAGATTTGCATTTATTAGTCAAAATTATTCAAAGCAAAGCTACGCCATGGTCCGCTGCCGGACATCTTGTCGCATGGGAACAGTGGAAGTTAACCAACGCTTTTATTCCATCACTGACTTTTAATCAAGATAAAAGTTCGCTTAAATTAACCGAAAATCAGAATAATTATCTCATAAATTATAAAAATCAACGTTGGCAATTAACTAAAGCAACGGGTCGATTAGAACAATGGTTTAAAGGCAATAAGCCATTATTAGAATCGGCTTTTGCTGATCAATTTATTCGTGCACCAATTGATAATGATATTGGTATTAGTAGTGGTCTTGACAATAACCCTTATGCTTGGGTAGAAAAATGGAGGTCAGCTGGTTACTACGATTTAACGCATCAATGCTTAGGCATTGAGGTGAGCCAATCAATTAATAAAATTATCATCGAAGTTTTACATGGTTATTTTGTCAACAACCAAAAAGTGATTCAAAGTAAATGGTTATACCAATTTGATCAGCAAGGACAACTAACATTATCTGTACAAATTGATATTGCGAATAATATGCCACCGCCTGCACGTATAGGGTTAACATTTCAATTAAAACAGATACCAAAAAAGGTAAAATGGTTGGGTTTAGGCCCACACGAAAATTATCCAGATCGTAAAACGTCGGCAATCTTTAGTGACTGGTGTTTACCTTTCTCCCAACTTTACACGCCATATATTTTTCCTTGTGAAAATGGTTTACGTTGCGATGTAAAAAAATTACAACTCAATCAATTAACCGTTACTGGTCATGAATTTAAATTTAATATTAATCAATATGGTACAAAACAGTTAATGGAAAAATCACATCGGCATTTATTGCAACCAGAAAACAGCGCTTATGTCAGCATTGATGCATTTCATATGGGAATTGGTGGTGATGATTCTTGGACCCCAAATGTCCATAAAGAATTTTTACTGACCAAAAAGCATTACAGTTATCAATTGGTTTTTAAATGTTTATAAAATTTAACTGTTACCAACCAATAAGTCATACAGAAGGTATTATTCGATACTTTCTGTATTTCGTTTAGATATCCACATGTCAACATAAAAATCTGTCAAATTCTAAGGGAAAAAATAGTTTAAACCATCAAGTGCTAAGATTAACAGATTAAATTTTGAGATTATTATCACCGTCAAATAACTCATCAAGTTGCTCTATGAACTGCTTTGCTGGTTGGCAATAAAAAATCCCGTGTTCGGGCATACCCCGTAAGAAAAGATAATAAACACCACCAAAATGGTCTTGATATTGATAATTGGCTAAACGACTTTTTAAAAATCGATGTAATGCTAAACAATAGAGTTGATATTGTAATTCATAACGATGTTCACACATTACCTGCTCTAATGCAGGCTTTTGATAATAAGCGGCAGAATCACCTAACCAATTCGATTTATAATCAACAATATAATATTTACCTTCAAATTCAAACACTAAATCAATAAAACCTTTCAACATACCTTGTACTGTTTCAAAATCTAATTCTGGGCATTGTTTAGATAAAGGGTCATATTGTTTACATAAAGAGTCCAATTGCAAGCTAGACACCGCTTGACGAATAGGTAAATAAAATTGAAGCTCGTGAATACATTTTCCACTTAATAGTTGCGCTAATGTAAGCCCTTGCTGATTAAGTTTTGTGCTAAGCACGTGTTGCATCCAATTACTTACAACATCGGTCCAGACTGCCTCTAAATTGAGTTTTTTTATCATCTCATCACATAATTGAGCAATATTATTCGCTGCAACATTTTCCATCATTTTATGCATAAGCGTACCCACATAAGCACCTTTTGGAAAATGATGAATATCATATAATTGCTCTAACTGTTGCTCTTGATTATTTGATTGAGATTCATCCCAATCATCGAAGATATCATAATTAAATATTGAACTACCATTATGCTTTTGAAGTTCAGTATAACTTGTAACACGCCAACAATTCGAAAGCTTACGCTTAAATACATTCGCAGACAACGTGCTGTTTGCTGTTTTTGGTGAAATATACTGTTCACCGACGATAGGTAATTCAACCTCAATTAAGTTTGAAAATTTGGCTATCGACCTTAAATCATCATTTAAAAGATAATTAATCGCTGATTGATTTTTTTTCAAAGAAGCTAAACCAATACTACAGTGATAAACGGAGCGAGTCATTGCCACATACAGCAAACGTAAATCTTCTGCCAGATGTTCATCTTCAATTTGTTGCTTGATTTCATCGGTTAATAACCACGCATAGCTTGGCTGATAATCATTATTTTTATCGTGATAAAATTGGCTATTAGCAAGGCGATATTTAGCCGCAAATGGCAACCAAACTATTGGAAACTCTAACCCTTTAGATTTATGTATTGTGATAATTTTGACTAAATTTTCATCGCTTTCTAAACGTTGTTCATGATTTTCTAAATTTAAATCAGGATTGACTATTTGCTTAGTCAACCAACGAACTAAAGCTGGTAAACTATCTAACTCATCAGCAGCGGCTTGTAATAATTCCCCTAAATGCATGAAGTTAGTTAATATTCGTTCTCCATTCTGGCAAGCTAAAAGATTTTCAGCTAAGTGTCGCCGTTTCATCAAACGACGTAACATCACTAATACCCCATAGTGTTGCCAAATAATCTGATATTGTTTAAATTCCTCTACTAAATTTTCCCACTGATCTTGATCATCAATCAATTGCTCAAGTTCTGTCATGGTTTGACCTAATAACCTAGTCATTAACGCTAAACGTAATGCGGCCTCATTTTCTGGCATGAGTACAGCTTGCAATAGAGAAAGTACATCCTGTGCTTCGTTTGACGAAAATACGCTATTTCGATTGGATAAATAAACGCTTTTAACCCCATAAATCGCCAGTTTTTGTTGAATTATTTCAGCCTCTTGTCCAGTGCGCACTAAAATTGCAATATCGCTAGTAGTCACAGGGCGTTTGCCATCTTTATCACAGATGAATATTGAACTATCCGTTAACCATGAAACAATTTCTTTGGCACAACAATTCGCCATATGTTCTTGATAATCTGTAATTGTTGTTATAGTTTCAGGTAATAAATAAGTCGTTAAAGCATTTGCCTCTTGATCATTGATTATCAACGTTTTTTGATTATTTCTTGTTGCACTTTCCATAGGTAAAAAGGGAATGCGATCAAAAATAAAAGGATGTTGACGATTAGCGAATAACTGATTTACAGCCTTTACCATTTCAGAAGAAGATCGATGATTAACATACATGGTAAAATTGTTTTCGCCTGCGGATTGTTTTGCTTTTAAATAAGTAAATATATCAGCGCCACGAAAGCTATAAATTGCTTGTTTGGGATCACCAATAAACAATAAACCTGTATCTACTCGCTGTTTATTATAAATACGATCAAAAATTTGATATTGTGCTGGATCGGTGTCTTGAAATTCATCGATTAAAGCAACACAATATTTTTTTGCAATACTTTGTGCTAATCGATGACCATTTTTAGCTTGCAAGGCCCGATTAAGTTGCCAGATAAGATCATTAAAACTCATCTCGGCACGTTTAATCTTTTGATAATAAATTCCTTTTTGTATAATTTTAACAATGTGCATCAAAATTTCATTGCGTAAATCCAGTTGGCTTGTATAAAGTTCTGCTATTTGCTCAAAAACTAAATGTCGAGGGGCCGTTTTATCGGCTTTTGTTTTTTCAATCAATACAACTTGACTAAACTTTTCAAGTTCAGCTGGTAACTTAAACGTCGTTGTTGGTGTTTGGCACCAAGCAGAAACTTTGGCAATCCAATTAGGTAAATAACGATTACTATAAGATTGTTTACTGACGCCTGACTGAATAATAATATCGGTTAATTCATTTACTGATTCTAACCAAGCCTTTTTTAACATTTCGATGTTGTGAAAATTTTGCTGATAAAAATCATTAATAATATTCACAAGATCGATATTGTCATCTGTATTTTGGCTAAAATCAAAACCCAAATAAGGTTTAATACTAGCTAATAAGGCGTCTGGATCTTGCCAAGTTGCAAAAACTATCTGAGCAAGCGGTTTATTTAAAGGAATAAAATAATGACGCCAAAAATCTTGAGTAACTTGTAAGTGTAATTGCTGCTCATCAGTAATTAATTTTTGTTCAAAAAGTACACCTGATTCAAACGCATGACTAGTCAAGATCCGTTGACAGAAACTATGAATAGTATAAATAGCAGCATCATCCATTGATTGTTGGGCTTCAGTCAATTTTTGAATCGCAGCCTGAGGATCATCAATTAATTCAATCAATTGTTGATATATCGGATCTGAATGTTTACCTTGCAGTAATCCTATTCTTAATTCTTGTATAGTTGCTCTAATACGTGAACGCAGCTCTTGCGTTGCCGCTTTAGTAAAAGTGACAACTAAAATTTGATTAATACTAAGTGGCTTGGGATAACTGTTTTTTCCTATGCCTAATAACAATCGCAAATAGATAAAGGCAAGTGAATAGGTTTTACCTGTTCCGGCCGAGGCTTCAATTAAGGTACGTCCGGTTAACGGTAAATCAAAAAGATTAAGTTTTTTTACTCCGCTTGATGAAACCATTCAAGATTTCCTGCGTTGCCAATTGAGTAGTTAATACATGCAATTGCAGCTGTTGGAAACATCGGTGGCGAAATATGAGGACAAAGCTCATTGACTAAATAGCCGACTAATGGAAGGTGTGAAACTATAATCACTTGCTTAACATCTTGTGATATGAGTGTCATTAAAAAATCAGCGATAGAAGCAGCACTTCCACCTGGTACCAAAAGCTTTTCTGTTTTTACTTTTAAAATAGGGATATGAGAGGATAGTTGGGCAAAAGTTTGTTCTGCTCGTAAATAAGGACTCACTAAACCTAAGTCAAATTTAAAGTGTTGCTGTTGAAGCCATTGACCTACTTGATTCGCTTGTTCGATGCCATAAGCAGTAAGCGGTCGACTTGCATCAGATGAAGCAGAATACCCTGCTTCACCATGTCTCATAATACAAATTTTCATTAATGACAATTAACGTAATTTTAATTGGAAAATTAAGCACTCAGCGCCACAACAAAAAGTAAATTTGGCAGTTAATTTGAAACCATTTGCAACTTTGTCGATACTGCTATTAATTTCACATGGCTCAGTTGCTGCATCTTTTGCAGCTTGTGTTAATGATACTAATTTAGCTTGAGCTTCTGATTCTGTCGCAAAAACGTGTTCGTATTCTGCTGTGCAATCCTCATTATCGATAATTGTTCCAACATCAACACAACAACATGCTGGCGTTTCATTTGCTTTACATTTATTTAGTGAATCTGTCATCCTGTACCTCTATTAATCATTTAGTTTTGACATAGTATACTCTCAATCAAACTTAAGGGCAAAGTTCTAACATTTTTTTAACAACCTAATAACTAACGTAAAAAAACGTTTTTTATCAATCAAAAATAGAAGTTTATTTAAAATAACCTTTGTAATTAATGGTTATTTATCAGAATAATTATTGTGTTAGCATTTCCTCTTTGTAATATATAATATTTGCAGTATTTATTTTTATTGGTGTTTTTTATGCAGCAAAGTAATAAAGTCCAGAAAATGGCAATTTTAGTCGCCGCGACATTTTTTATGGAAAATTTAGACGCGACAGTTATTACTACCGCTATTCCGAATATCGCAAAATCATTTTCAGTTAATCCTCAAGATATCTCAGTTGGAATTAGTGCCTACATGTTAGCCCTTACTATAGGTTTACCTGCAAGCGGTTGGTTGGCTAATCGTTTTACTGCGCATCGAATTTTTTCAATGTCGATTGTTTTGTTTATGTTAGCATCTTTACTATGTGCACTTTCAACTAATCTAACCATGTTTACTCTGGCAAGATTATGCCAAGGATTGGCAGGATCGTTAATGGTGCCTGTTGGCCGCACGGTAGTACTTAGCCGGACCGAAAAACAAAATTTAGTCAATACTATATCAATACTGGTATGGCCAGGATTAATCGCTCCGGTCATGGGACCTGTGATTGGCGGATTTTTTGCGCAATATCTAACATGGCATTGGATTTTCGTTTTGAATATTCCACTTGGATTTATTGCCCTTTTTTATGCATTCAAACTTTTACCAAAAGAACTACCGCAAATACGTGCATTTGATGGCATTGGTTTTGTTTTGTGTGGATTAGGTTTATTGCTCTTTGTTTATGGACTTGAAATGATTTCACATTCACAAAAGAGTATATGGATAAGCCTTTCAATTGTTTTGCTTGGCTGCGTAATTTTAACAATGGCATGTTATCACTTAACTCACATCACAAATCCTCTTATTAGCTTACAGGCGTTTTCTAAACGTACATTTAGAACCATGTTTTTTGGGGGATCCTTAATCCGAATCGCCTTAAGCAGTGCCCCATTTCTTTTACCTTTGATGTTTCAAGTTGGATTTGGATACTCACCATTAACGGCAGGCGCTTTATTGCTGGCGCTATTTGTTGGTAATATTCTGTTTAAATTGATTAATACACCGTTAATT
This sequence comes from Gilliamella sp. wkB292, assembly GCF_001690235.1. Classification (NCBI taxonomy): domain Bacteria; kingdom Pseudomonadati; phylum Pseudomonadota; class Gammaproteobacteria; order Orbales; family Orbaceae; genus Gilliamella; species Gilliamella sp. wkB292. The sequence goes on along the minus strand of NZ_LZGO01000063.1, from coordinate 96,504 downwards.
CAACGATTTGGTTTCCGAAATATACTCATTATTAACGGAATAATTTTATCAGCGAGTTTTATTTTATGTGCATTTTTTACAGAGCAAACCTCGATTATTACTATGATTATCGTTCTTTTCCTATCAGGAGGAGCACGATCAATCCAATTTACTACCTTAAATACGCTAGGTTTTTCTGAAATCGAAAAAAGTGAAGTTCAAAGTGCCAATATTTTATCTACTTTAGCACAGCAACTTAATAATGTTCTTGGAATTGTACTAGGGGCATTATTCTTATTTATTGCATCTTGTTACCATGATCATAATAAAACAGTGTTAAGTGTTGAAGACTTTCAATTTGCTTTATTGATGGTTGCAGGGCTGACAATCATTGCTATGATTGATTTTATTACACTACCTAAAAATGCTGGTGATAATGTGCGAGGAATAAAATAACCAAGAAAAGCCTCTGCCTTAAGGCAGAGGTTGATTTAATTAAAATTTTGGTGCTGACGAACGGCCTCGTTTTTTCGAAAATCCTTTATCATTCGACTCAGATTTACTATTTCTACGTCCACCACGTCTATTATCAGATGAAGCATTACTTACTAAACTCATTTTCATCGGTTGATTAAGCACTCTTACCTTTTCGAAGTGTTTAAGAATGTCTTGAGGCATACCTTTAGGTAATTCAACAGTTGAATAAGTTTCGTAAAGTTTGATATTACCAATATAACGACTACTTATATCAGCTTCATTAGCAATAGCACCAACAATATGTCGAACTTCAACGCCATTCTCTTTACCAATTTCGATTCGATACATATCCATATCGCCAACATCACGGCGTTCTCGACGTTTTGGTGTTTCACGGTTATCGCCACGTAAACGGCGCTCGCCACTGCGATTATCACGATCGCGACTGTCACGAGATGGTTTTATCACTGGATCAGGTGGTAATATTAACGAGCGCTCGCCTTGAGCCATTTTTAAAATCGCAGTAGCAATCGTTTCTAAATCTGTATCACAGCTAGCTTGAATTTGTGATAAAAGTGCTTGATATTGGTTAAGATCTGAACTTTCTAACTGCTTTTGTACTTGCTCAGTAAATTTTGCTAAACGACGTTTTTCAATCAATTCTTTTGAAGGTAATGCGACTTCTGGAATTGGTTTTTTAATCGTTTGTTCAATGTTTTTAAGTAAACGGCGCTCACGGCTATCGACAAATAAAATCGCCCGTCCAGCACGACCTGCTCGACCGGTTCGCCCTATTCGGTGAACATAAGATTCAGAATCTAGCGTAATATCATAGTTAATTACTAAACTAATACGTTCAACATCTAAACCACGTGCTGCAACATCGGTTGCAATAAGAATATCTAAACGACCATTTCTTAAACGATCAAGAGTTTGCTCTCGTAATTGCTGTGTCATATCACCATTTAATGCTGCGCAGCTATAACCATGTTTTTCAAGAACGTCGGCAACATCTAACGTCGCTGTTTTGGTTCTAACAAAAATGATTGCAGCATCAAAATCTTCAGCTTCTAGAAAACGAATGATTGCTTCGTTTTTACGCATACCTCTGACTAACCAATAACTCTGATCAATATCAGGTGCGGTTTGATTAGTACCTTTAATTTGCACTTCTTTAGGATTTTGCATAAAACGTTTAGTAATGCGACGAATAGGTGCTGGCATTGTTGCTGAAAATAGTGCTGTTTGATGATTTTCAGGTATCGTTGCCATAATACTTTCAACATCATCAATAAAGCCCATTCTTAACATTTCGTCAGCTTCATCAAGCACTAAACCTTTAAGGTTAGACAGATCCAACGTTTTACGGTTTAAATGATCAAGTAATCGACCTGGTGTTCCAACTACAATTTGCGGGCCTTGTTTTAAAGCGCGTAATTGTACATCGTAACGTTGTCCACCATATAATGCTAAAACTTTTACGCCTTTCATATATTTTGCATATTCAGCACATGCATCGGCAACTTGAATAGCCAACTCGCGGGTTGGTGCTAAAACCAACAGTTGTGGTGCTTTTAAATTAGCATCAATATTCATTAAAAATGGGATAGAGAACGCTGCGGTTTTACCACTGCCTGTTTGTGCCATTCCTAATACATCGTTACCTGCTAACAATAAAGGAATACATTCAGCTTGAATCGGTGATGGTTTGCTAAAACCAAGATCATTTAATGCATTAAGGATATCCTCGGATAAACCAAGGTCAATAAAAGAAACTTCTTTTGTCATGTAAACTCGCTTATAAATTTTAGTATATCTAAACAGGTTGTTTGCACTGTTAACAATATTAAGCACAACTTAATATCGGCAATGTGCCATGGCTAATTTAATAAAACCAAGAATAGATAAATTTATGCCAGCTCACTAAATTGAAAATTTACAACTCACCCCAATAACTAACTGCCAATATTAATACTATCGATAATTAATCAGCAAAATTTAAAGATGATTAGTGCTTTATCATAAAATAGATAAAGCAAAATAATCAAATCATTAAAATTCAGGAGTATATTATTGGCAAATCAGAACTACGCTATAACAATATTTTCACTTTTAAACTGGCATGACCCTTGTTACTTTTCTTTTTCTTCAAGTAACTTCATTTCATAGAGTGCCTGTTGATGTTCAACAAAGTTATAAATATTATTCGCTAAAGCATATTTAAATAACATTTTGGCACGCTCATTATCACCTTTACTTTGATAATATTTACCTAAGTAAAAGTAGGCTTCACATAGGCGCTCAGCTAATTGCCGATTACTTTCTACACCTTGTTGAAGATTTTGCATTAATTTAGATTCATTAATTTTACCTAAATAAAATGCAACAATATCGCTACTATAAATCGTTTTATCGTTGAGTAGATCATAACGTTTTTGTAGCTCATGCTGTGCAACTTTATTATCGATTTCTTTTTCGATCAAATAAAGCCACAAAATTCGAATTGGTTCATTCACATCATATTGATAAAATTGCAACGCATCACGATCTGCTGATTCATAATGCCCAGTACGGTACAACGTAATTGCACGATTTAAGTAGGCAAAAGCATAAGCTGGATCGAGCTCTAAGGTAGTATTAAACGATGCTAAAGCCGAATCGAAGTCACCATCGCGAAGTGCATAATTACCTAAAAAATTATACAAATCTGGAATTTCAGGATTAAAGCTTAACAAATGTGTAAAATCACTGTATGCAAAAGCTTTAAAACCTAATGAATCGTAGACAATACCTCGCTCAAAAATGAGCTGCATACGCGTAATGGTATCAATATCATTTTGTGATAACTGTTGACTGAGCTGAGCAATTTTCAATTCATCTTCATAAGAAACTTGCTCAGGAACAGCCAGTACAGGTAAAGAGTTAGAACAACCTGATAAAAGAATAACAGCTAGCAAAAAGCAGATAATTCTCAGGTTGTATAGTCTCATTTTAACTCCTAGTGAATGATATTTTATTCAGTAACTGGTGCTACATCAGCAGCAGGCTCAACAGCATCTTTCATGCTTAAACGAATTCTACCCTGACGATCTATTTCTAATACTTTAACATTCACTTCTTGTCCAACTTTCAAGTAATCAGAAACTTTCTCAACGCGATGATCAGCAATTTGAGAAACATGCACAAGACCTTCTTTACCACCGATGATTGATACAAAAGCACCAAAATCAACAATTCGTGTCACTTTGCCAGTATAAATTTTACCCAATTCAACATCAGCAACTAAATTATTGATACGATTCATTGCATCTTTAGCTTTATTACCATCAGAAGCGGCAATTTTTACAGTACCATCATCAGCGATTTCAATTGTAGTACCCGTTTCTTCGGTTAAGGCACGAATTGTTGCTCCACCTTTACCAATGATATCGCGAATTTTATCTGGATTGACATTCATGGTATAAATACGAGGTGCAAATTCAGAAATCTCTTGACGAGGTTTATTAATTGCTTGTTCCATCACACCTAAAATATGTAAACGTGCACCTTTAGCTTGATTGAGTGCAATTTGCATAATTTCTTTAGTAATACCCTCAATTTTGATATCCATTTGCAGCGCACTTACACCTTCACGTGTACCTGCAACTTTAAAATCCATATCGCCAAGATGATCTTCATCACCTAAAATATCCGAAAGAACAACAAAATTATCGCTTTCTTTCACGAGTCCCATCGCGATACCAGCGACTGAGGATTTAATTGGCACACCAGCATCCATTAATGCAAGTGAAGCACCACACACTGAAGCCATTGAAGATGAACCATTAGATTCAGTAATTTCAGACACTACGCGCACAGTATATGGAAACTCTTCTTTACTTGGCATTACAGCTGCAACGCCACGCTTAGCTAAGCGCCCATGACCAATTTCACGACGTTTTGGTGAACCGACCATACCTGTTTCACCAACTGAATATGGCGGGAAGTTATAATGGAGTAAAAAACGTTCTGTATATTCACCTGTTAACTCATCGATAATCTGCGCATCACGCTCTGTTCCTAATGTTGCAGTAACGAGTGCTTGCGTTTCACCACGAGTAAACAATGCACTACCATGGGTTCTTGGTAACACATTAGTACGAATATCTAGCGCACGGATCATATCTTTTTCACGACCATCAATACGCGGTTCACCAGCAATAACACGTTGGCGAACAATTTGACTTTCTAAGTCAACAATAATGTTAATAACTTGGTTTTCATCAAGCTCTTCATTTTGTGCTTTTAAGGTTGCCAACACATCGTCTTTAATTAGATCAATTTGTGCATAACGTGCTTGCTTTTCAGTAATTCGATAAGCTTCACCTAAACGATCTTTAGCCAATTCGACAACAGCATTATATAGAGCTTCGTTCTTAGCTGGCGCAACCCAATCCCATTTTTCACAATTTGCTTTAGCAACAAATTCATTAATATTATCAATGACAACTTGTTGTTGATCATGACCAAATACCACAGCTGCTAGCATCTGATCTTCTGAAAGAAGATCCGCTTCAGACTCAACCATTAATACTGCGCTTTTTGTCCCAGCTACTACTAGGTCTAAACGGCTATGTGCCAATTCTTTAACTGATGGATTAAGAACAAACTCATCATTGATAAAACCAACTCGAGCCGCACCAATAGGACCATGAAATGGCACGCCAGATAAACAAAGTGCAGCTGAAGCACCAATCATGGCAACTAAATCAGGACTCACGTCAGGATTCACAGAAACAACTGTTGCGATAATTTGAATTTCGTTAACAAATCCTTCAGGAAATAGTGGACGAAGTGGTCGGTCAATTAAACGAGCAATGAGTGTTTCACCTTCGCTAGGTCGACCTTCACGTTTAAAAAAACCACCAGGAATACGACCCGCTGCATAACTACGCTCTTGATAATTAACAGTTAAAGGAAAAAAGTCTTGACCTTCTTTCACTTTTTTATCAGCAACAACGGTAACAAAAACAGCCGTATCATCCATATTAACCATTACTGCAGCTGTTGCTTGGCGAGCCATTATACCTGTTTCTAAAGTTACGGTATGACGACCATATTGAAATTTTTGATGTGTCGGATTAAACAAAACAATTTCCTCTTGTATTTTGTGTGTTGAAGTTTGAATTTGAACAAAAAGTAACATAACACGAATTACGCTACTCACTTCAACAGTGTGGGGATATCAAACAAAAGATTATTTCACTGTCACGACTAATGACAAATCTATAAACTATAGAGCTCTCATTAGTCGCGCGAAACATGAGATACAATCTTTTATTTTTCCGAGCTCGATATTATATCAGAGTCCTAATTTTTCACAACGAAAAAGAGGCCTAAGCCTCTTTCCAAGTAGATAAGTTATTAGCGACGTAAGCCTAATTTTTGAATTAATTGGTTGTAACGTTCGATATCTTTACGACGTAAATAATCTAATAATTTACGACGGCTAGAAACCATACGTAATAAACCACGACGGCTGTGGTGATCTTTTTTATGCGCTGAAAAATGACCTTGTAAGTCATTAATACGTGCAGTTAAAAGAGCAACTTGAACTTCAGTTGAACCTGTGTCATTAGTACCACGACCATATTCGGCAACAATTTTCGCTTTCGCTTCTACAGTTAGAGACATAATAAACCTCTTAAAATTAATATTAATGATGGAATGACCGATCTCTAATTCAGACACTCCTCGATATTCATATAATCAATATATGAATTGTGCGCAATTATACTCAAATTTATCAAAATAGCAATTTGAATTATGGTAATAATCCCCTGCTATTTAAGCTTAAAACCATATTCTTCTTGTATCAGTTTTTTTAGTGCTTCTATATAGTTTTGTGCCGACATACTCAATTGCACTTTTTGAGAGGTGATCCAACCAATCAATATTTTTTCATTAACATTAAGGGGAATTGATAAAATATCAGAACCATTCAAATCGGTACTTAAAACCCCTGTGCTAATTGTGTAACCATTTAACCCATGCAATAAATTAAATAGCGTTGCCCTATCACTCACATGAATGCTTTTTTTATGATAGACCGTACTTAAAATCTCTTCAGAAAAATAAAACGAATTATATTCACCTTGCTCAAATGATAAATACGGATAATCTTCCAGATCATGTAAGGTTAAGGATTTCATCGCAGCTAAAGGATGATGGGTACTAATAAACACATGCGGATCAGCTTCAAACAGAGGATTAAACGTTAAACGATGCTCTTTAAGTAACCGCAATATGACTTTTTGATTAAAATCAGTTAAATAGAGTATACCCACTTCACTACGTAAATTAGCCACATCGGTAATAATGTCGTAAGTTCGCGTTTCACGTAAGGTAAATTCATATTCGTCAGTATGATTCTTCTTGATTAAATTAACAAATGCATTCACAGCAAACGCATAGTGTTGGGTCGAAATGCTACATAGTTGCTTTGATGGCGCCTTTTTAGCATAGTGCTGTTCTAATAACTCAGCTTGATCCAATACTTGTTTGGCATACCCCAAGAACTCTACACCATCGGTTGATAAAGATACTCCCTTTGAAGTACGTACAAAAATTTCAATGCCAAATTCGGCCTCTAACTCTTTAACCGCTGTCGACAAGCTAGGTTGGGTAATATATAAATTTTTAGCCGCTTCATTAATAGAGCCTGATCGAGCAATTTCTAAAATATAGCGTAATTGTTGTAATTTCATAACGTGAATTAATTAAGTTTTTTCAGCAAATCATTTGCCCTTATATGATTTAGAATATAACAGATATTAATGATTATAAGATAGACAAACTTAAAAAATTAAATCAGATAATTATTAGTTCATTTTTATCTAAAATGTTCTTTAAACATCATCCTACTAATGAAAAACACGCAATAAATTACCTACCATTAATTTTTTCATCCACATAATGCATAGCAGACTTTGGCAACTCATCATTCACATTTTAATTAAAAAGTACTAGCTAACACCGCGTATTTTATATTTAGAATCTAGGTATCAATATTAAACATTATGCTTGTGTTTATGAATTTTCGATTAACTCATTGTCTAAAATCAGTATATCTTGCCAGTTACCTTTATAACTGCCCCCATGATAACAAATCATCTCATCAATCTCATAATTCATTAGATTTTTTATAGAACTTTGGGCTTGAGCTAAATCATAAGCAAACTCTGGAAAAGGTATAACTAATTTACCATTAGCCAGAACAAGTGCATCACCCGCTATCAGGGTTTTATTTTCCTTTATATATAATGATATGTGACCTTGGGTATGCCCAGGCGTAAAAATAACCTCTACCCCTTTACCAATAGGTAAAACTTGATGGTTGTGCAAAATATCATCTACCTCAACACCTTCTATATTTTCTAATATTTTATGGAAGATCAGTGCTTGTTGCTTATCATTATCCGACAAGAAAGGATATCTTTTTTCTGCTTGCTCTAAACGCAATGGTTTTTTATGCTTTTCTATATAGGCTTTTTCTATACTTGATGACAATATTTGAATATGAGGAAATCTTTTCTTAAATTCTGCTAACGAACCTATATGATCAAAATCATGGTGCGTAATGATAATATAAGATAACTTATTTAAATCAAGATCACTCTTTTTTGCTGCTGCTTCAAATAACTCAAACTGACAAGGATACCCCGCATCAATTAATATCATATGACTATCATCTTGTATAATTACAGGATTAATTATCTGCTCAATACCGTTATATTCAAACTTTATAGCAAGTACAATTATTTTCATTTTATGCTCACCTTATTCGATACTTATATCCGTAAGTTAATTAGCCTGTATTGGTATTATTGAACCACGCTATGTATCACTATAGCTTACTGACAATATAACATATGGTTAATCAATTAACTGTTGATTTTTATCATTCAACTACCTAAGACATTTTAGCAATACTTAACAAACAGACAAAAATTTTACCTTCATTGTTAATAAAGCTTAATCTTTCTTGTTTTTATAAATTGTAAAAATAAGCTGTGGTAAAGGTATTTAATAATCAGTCTAAACAGAATTTTTGAGCAGATATTTTGCTATATTGAACTTAACAAGATTGAGTTGTCTGAATACAAAAAAAGAATATATGCCGCGAATGTTAAGGGCCTATGTATTAATTGTGTGTTGCTTAAAGCACATCAAAATGTCTGTTTATGTGTGGCTATTAGCTGAAACAAGCTAGGTGATAGTTGATATAAAGTTGAAATAAAGGCACATAATTACAATTTCATACTTAACCCATTTATCTTAATGAAATACTTTAGGGCATTTTTATATGCTTAAACTAAAGGCTTCCTGCGGATAGGCTATTAAACCGTAAAAATCTACTTCCTCAAATTTTTGCTTTTTTTGACTACCTACACGGTATTGAGCAACTTAATTAAATACAAAGAATTTAAATTGGCTTTCTAAACTACCTACACGGTATTGAGCCAATAAAGACATCAATAATTGGCATGACGTAATTTCTAAACTACCTACACGGTATTGAGCTAATTAAATTGGCTGATAATGCTAACGATAAATTTCTAAACTACCTACACGGTATTGAGCTAGAACAGCACATACTATAATCGCCTTTGGCATAAAGGTAAATATTGTTTTATTACTTAAAAACCCTTTTTTTTAACTGTTTTGTAATACATTGATTTTATTAATCTTTAAATCTAGCGAAAAAAAAGGGTAAAAACGATGGTGTAATTATTGATAATGTTTCAATGATATTGACTTGAAACAGTCTGTTTGAAATCTAATGCGAACAAATTACAATTTATAATTACTCTGCTCGACAATTTATTTAACAATATTAAAAATACATCAATTGCTTTTTATTCAAAACAGTAACAACTACCATTGATAAACAAAAATATATTTTAAATCGCAACGTTAAGGGAGTGTGTCAAATATTCTTGTTAGCTTTGAGTTTATATGGATAGCTGCACATTATGACCATTACATTGAAACAGTGCATTAGGTATATTAAGATCGCTTACTGCAAAAGTATTGAAATTGTTGAAGTCGTTCTATTAGTTTAGCTTAAATATATTTATGTTATAACGATTAAAAATTCTGAATCTTTTGTGTCCCACGTTTTATTAGCTAAATATATTAAAACAAAATTTATCATCAATTACGGTTAGCTAACAATCAAAAGCAAAATCTAATCATCAGAAGAAGTTCTCATAAATCAACTTAATGCTCATAACTGTAGAAACAATAATCAACATTGGTCTTATTAATTTTCTTCCTTTCGCAATAACCATTTTAGCGCCTAATCTTGCGCCGATGAATTGTCCGACTAACATGACTAAACCTATCGACCAGACCACTTGTCCGCCCATAATAAAAAATAACAATCCCGCTAAGTTTGAGGTAAAGTTTAGGACTTTGGTATGAGCAGTTGCTTTTGTCAGATTAAATCCGGCAAGGGTAATATAGGCTAGAGCATAGAAGGAACCGGCACCGGGTCCAAAAAAGCCGTCATAAAAACCAATTGCTAACGCCGGAATAAGGGCAAATTGTAGGGTGGTCAGGCGGCTTTTGCGGTCTTGTTCTCCGATTGTTGGTGAGAGTAGGAAATACAACCCAACACTGATCGTTAATATCGGTAATAATAGTCTTAGAAAATCGGCTTGGATATGCATCACCGAAACAGTACCAACTGCGGAGCCGATAAAGGCGAAGATAATTGCGATTTTTTGTTCTCTAAGATTAACCATGCGCTCACGGATAAAGTAGAGACTAGCCGAGAATGATCCACCACAACTTTGTAACTTATTAGTCGCTAAGGCACTAGCCGGCGGTAAACCGACTGCCAATAGTGCCGGCACGGTAAGTAACCCTCCTCCACCGGCAATTGAGTCGATAAATCCCGCTAAAACTGCTATGGCAAATAGCAGAATAAGAAGTTCGTAATTCATCGCGGATCCACATCACTGCATTGAGCACGATAACGAAGGTAGTGATCCATTAAAACAATAGCAACCATTGCTTCAGCGATGGGAACTGCTCTTATACCCACGCATGGATCATGCCGACCATGCGTCGATACTTCAACGGCTTCACCTTGTACATTGATCGATCGACCTGCAATTTCAATGCTTGGGGTAGGTTTTAAGGCAATGTTGGCTAAAATGGTTTGACCCGAGCTGATACCACCTAAGATGCCACCGGCGTGGTTGGATAAAAATCCTTGTGGGCTGATCTCGTCGCGATTTTCGCTACCACGTTTAGTAATAACAGCAAAGCCATCACCTATTTCGACCCCTTTAACTGCATTAATACTCATTAATGCATGGGCCAATTCAGCATCTAACTTATCAAAAACTGGTTCACCCAGCCCAACCGGTACATTTTCAGCGACAACAGTGACTTTCGCACCAATTGAATCACCCTCTTTTTTTAATTTTCTTAATAATTCATCAAGTTGCTCAAGTTTACTTTCATCAGCACAAAAAAAGGAATTTTGTTCAACTTGTTGCCAATCTCTTAATTGACATTCTATATCACCCATTTGAGCTAAATAACCACGAATAGTAATACCCAGTTTTTCGTTTAAATATTTTTTTGCTATAGCACCTGCCGCAACACGCATTGCCGTTTCACGCGCCGATGATCGACCGCCACCTCGGTAATCACGTATGCCATATTTTTTTTGGTAAGTGTAGTCAGCATGACTAGGGCGGAAGATATCTTTAATTTTGCTATAATCTTGTGAACGTTGATCGGTATTTTCAATCAACAAACCGATACTGGTGCCGGTTGTGACACCATCAAAAACACCTGATAATATTTTAACTTGATCTGCTTCGCGGCGCTGCGTGGTATAACGAGAAGAACCAGGACGGCGTCGATCAAGATCGTGCTGCATATCTGATTCAGTTAAAGCAAGTCCCGGCGGTACGCCATCTACAACACATCCTAATGCTATGCCATGTGATTCGCCAAAAGTGGTGACTTTGAATAACTTACCGATCGAGTTTCCAGACATAAATTTTATTTCCAATGATTAATAACACATTATTTAAAATAGTGATGAAATTCTATTAAGGTTTGACACGATATTGAAAACACGCCAAGTCCACCATGTTCGAACGTTATCCAATTGAATGGAATATCAGGATATTGTTCTTGCAAACTGATCCAACTATTTCCTACTTCACATATTAAAACACCATTTGGTGTTAGATAATTGACGGCATCACGTAAAATTCTTTTAACCAAATCTAAGCCATCAACGCCCGCTTCTAATGCCAATTTAGGTTCATATAAAAACTCATCAGGGAGATCACCCATGTCTTCGTCATCAACATAAGGAGGATTTGAGACAATAACATCATATTTTTTAACCGGCAGATTATCAAATAAATCCGATAATATCGGCGTTACTTGAAATTGCATCTCATGTAATTCAATATTCGTTTGTGCAACATCTAACGCTTCTAATGATATGTCAGAAATATCAACTTGCGCATCAGGAAATGCATAAGCACAGGCAATACCAATACAACCGCTACCTGTACACATATCTAATATTGAGTTTGGCTCAGTTGTTAACAAGTTGGAAAAGTGATTATCAATTAATTCACCAATTGGTGAGCGCGGTATTAACACCCGCTCATCAACGTAAAATTGGTGACCACAAAACCAAGCTTGATTAGTTAAATAAGGCGTTGGAACACGATCTTCAATCCGTTTTTGAATCAGTTCAAGTAACTGTTGTTTTTCAGACTCAGTAAGACTGCTGGCATAAAATTCTGGCGGAATAAATAATGATAAACCTAATGTCGTTAAAATAAGCTGCTTGGCTTCATCAATCGGGTTATCAGTTCCATGACCTAAATAGATTTCAGACTGGCTAAATTGGGAGGTTGTCCAGCGTATAAAGTCCTGAACAGTGCGTAAGTTTTCCATAATGGCTCCAAATATTCTAGGAGGAGGAAGGTTTTACTCGTCACTTTCGGTCTTGTTAACGTGAATGCATATTGTCAAAGTAACATTGAAAGTCACTCCTGACAGTTAAAACCTGACGGCTTTTATCCTTCAATGACTAAATAATAAAATTTATGGCGGTGAGGAAGGGATTCGAACCCTTGATACGTTGCCGTATACACACTTTCCAGGCGTGCTCCTTCAACCACTCGGACACCTCACCAAAATTTCTCAACCCGCTAATTAAAGCAGGTTGCATACTATAATGATCACAAGCTAATTAATCAAGCTTTTTAGTTCATTATAACAATGGTACCAAATGTGGCTAAAACAGCTAATATTGCTACAACAGTAACTAAAGCAAATTTTAAATTTGTACACATTTTTTATTATCTCCAATTATTTTCTTTCAAATTCAGCTTTATTTAATTGATTCATTTAATGAAATAACCTTACTAATGCTTTGGCTAGCATCAATTTTTGGATACTTAGGGGCTAAATCCAATAGAATTTCAACCGCTTCATTTAAATAAGCATCGGGTATTTTATAGTCTTTTGGTAAATCTTCTAATTTAACTATAGCTGGTTTTCCTTCACGAGCTAAACGTTCATTCATTCTTTTTAAATCACGCTCATCATTAACTTTTCGCTCTGCTTCACGCGATTTTTTGTTTAATGAAACAATGTACTGACGATCCTTTTTGTTATTAAAATCACTGATATCTTGTTCAAGATAGATAAATTCAGGATTTTTAGCTATTCGGGTTAAATGCTTAGCTGTTAAATCAGGTAAAAGCGGTTTAACATTAGCAACAGTCAAATATTCAGACGAAGGAATTTTATCCCATGGCATAGCATTATCTAAGAAACGCTCACCTGTTTCGTCCATATATTTGGTTTTACTCATTTCAATGTCAGGCTCAACCCCTTTGAGTTGGGTACTACCACCGTTTATACGGTAAAATTTTTGTACAGTATATTGCACACCACCAAGTTCAGGCCAATTTGGATGTAATCTTGAATCAGAAGGATAAGCAATATTACGAGAAGTCTGTACCGTGCCTTTACCATAAGTTGTTTCACCAACAATTACAGCGCGTCCATAATCTTGCATTGCCGCGGCAAAAATTTCAGAAGCCGAAGCACTATATCGATTAACCATTACAACGATAGGGCCTGCATAGTCAACGCCTTTATTTTTATCGTCGTAAACGGCAACTTTTTGTAAATTATCACGAACTTGTACTACAGGTCCATTGTCAATAAATAATCCGGTTAGGGTAATAACTTCAGCTAATGAACCACCGCCATTATCACGTAAATCAATAACTAACCCTTGCAATTGTTCGTTTTTAGCTTGCAATAATAGATCGTGAACTTTATCAGTTAATCCCATATAAAAGCTTGGTATTTCAAGAACACCTACTTTGCCTCGTTCATTATTGATGATTTTTAATTTGGCTTCGCGATCTTCAAAATGAATTTTATCTCGGGTTAGTTCAATAATTTTAGATTTGCTATTGTTACCGGCTGGTAAAATTTCTAATCTAACTACTGTACCTTTTGGACCCCGGATTTTATCGACAATATCGTCTAAGCGCCAGCCGATAACATCTTCGATAGCTGAATTCTTTTGACCAACACCGATAATTTTATCACCAACAGCGAGCAACTTACTTTTTTCAGCAGGCCCACCGGTGACAAAAGACATGATGACCGTATAATCATCTTGTTGGCTGAGCGTTGCTCCAATACCTTCAAAAGATAAACTCATTTCAGAATCAAAATCACGTTTTGAACGCGGTGCTAGATAACTGGTATGAGGATCAATTTCACGCGCAAATGCATTCATAAACACTTGAAATGCATCTTCATTATTGGATTGTAAAATGGTTTTTATCACACGATTATATCGTTTGGTTAGTGCTTCACGGATTTGTGTTTCATTTTTACCAGATAAAGATAAACTGAGTTCGTCATATTTAACACGTTTATCCCAATAGGCATCAAGTTCTTTTTCAGAAGTTGGCCAGGCAATATCTTCACGTTTAAAATCAATTTCGTCATTATTGGTGAAATCCATTGGGCGCTGCAAAACCTCAAGAGCATATTTATAACGGTCATAACGCTTTTGCAAAGCGAGATTATAAATATCGTAAGCAGTTTTCAAATTACCATCTAATAATTCTTGTCCAAGCGAATCTTGCCTATTTCGAAAACTATCCACATCACTTTGAATAAATATTGCTTTGCTACCATCAAGCATTTTGAAATAGCGATCAAAAATTTTAGCTGAAAAAGCACCATCTAAAGCAAAATTACGATAATGCGATTGAGTGAAATAGTTAGTAACTCTTCTCGCCACAACTTGATGTATATCATCTTGTTTAAGAGCAGGTATTTGCTCGTTATTAACCTGCTTAGCCTGCGTACTTTGGCTAACGATACATAAAACAAGGCTTAATTTGATAACAACTTTGAGTAATTTATTCATGCAAATTCTCTATTTGGTAATAATATGCTCAGGTTTAACAGTTAATTCCATGCCAGAGCCGACATTCACCTTAATATGTTCTTTTTCAATATTAATGATTTGAACTCTTAATGGTTTATTGCCTAATAATACTTTAACAAAGTCACCCACTTTTAAAGCCTTCGGTTTTTTGATTGGTGGGCGAGAATTTTTACGTTTTTCTTTTGCTCTTTCTTTGGCTTTTTGTTTACTTTCTTTTAGCTGTTGTTGGGCGTATTGTTCTTGTTCTTTATTAATAGTATCATCAGGATTTCCATCTAAATCAACTCGATTAGCCCCCTCTTTAATACTATATAAATAACGCCAGCTCATCGTGTAAGCACGCAGTGCCACACGAAGTTTGGTTTTACTAAGAACGTCACTTTCGCTCAAACGAGAAAGGATATCTTGAAATATCCCAATTTTGAGTGGCTTAGCTTCGCCTTCAAGCGTAAAACAATTAGGGAATTGTTCGACTAAATATGCAATAATCTCTTTACTATTTGTTAATTGAAACTGACTTTCCATTGGTAATTCCATTCGCAACTAAATTGAATTTTACTAGCGTTAAAGTATATCTCAGCTTAAACAATAACACTAATTATCTTTTTTCTGTTTATTAATAAAAGTAATAAAATCTTTAATACCATTACGCATCAACCAAGATGCAACGATAGATTTTTCATCATCCGATAATTGTTCAAATGCAATCATCCATAGTTGAAAAGGTTCGATAGGTGATACGACGTAGCTTGCACTTTCTTCTTCTGCATATAGTGCTTTTTTGACAACTAACGGTAAACTGGCAATATGATACTCTAGCGCTTTACCACGAACACCCGTTCTTTTTCGTGAAGTCCATTTTTCAGCTCTAGCTTTTCGATTGACGCCTTGTATCGTTGATGGCATCCCTGCAATGCTTGATAGCTCTTTTGACGAGAACCATTCTTTCATTTTCACTATCCTATTTTAGCACAATAAGAAAAAATTACAGAAATTAAAGAAACTTTGATACAATAAATTAAGAAACATAATTATTAATAACTAAAGTTCAATTATAAACTTACTTGTTTTAGTAACATCAAAGCATAACATAGATGCACAAGGTTATAAACTAAGAGGAAATAAAAAATGAAAATAAAGTCTAGTGATTGGCACCCTGCAGACATTATTGCCGCCTTAAAAAAACAAGGAACGACCCTGGCAAATCTATCCCGACAATCGGGTTTGAGTTCATCAACATTGAGTAATGCGTTAGTTAGACCCTGGACTAAAGGCGAAGTTATTATAGCTCAAGCTCTCAATTTACAACCTCATGAGATCTGGCCTAGTCGTTATATTAATTCAAATACAAACCAACCAATAAAACGCGTCCTAAGACAAAATAAAGACTAAAAATAATAATTATTGTACATTAATAACAAATACGCAGAAAATATGGAAACAGTTAAACACATATAGTTTCCATATTTACATAAAATCGACCAATTTCTTTGATTAATGATAATTTGATTTTTTCAAAATTAAAAAATGCGCTCATCTTGAACGTTGACGAGCATGTGTTATTATTGACACCTCAAAAATTATGTTAGTTGTCAGGTAACAATACCATGAAAAATATAAGTAAATTCATTATCGCACTATTTTCAATTATTATCCTTTCAAGCTGTAGTCAAAAGAATTTTGTCGAACAAGGCACACCATTAAGTAAAGAAAAAGTCAGTCACATCGTTGAAGGTGCAACCACCGAATCACAGATAATTTCATTATTTGGCGAACCAACGAGTAGAAAGGTAATTAATGCTAATGAGACTCAGTGGACGTATAAATATACTAAAAAAAGCTCTACCAGTCATATGCTCATTGGCGAAACCCAATATAATATTCTTGAAGGAACACTTGATGTGCTAATTTCTAACGGTGTTGTAAGTTGGTTTAATTACGACGAAAATGAAAGACAGAAAAAATGGTAATTAATTTACCTTTATACAAAAACTAGTGCATCTTTTTGATGTGCTAGTAATTCCAATATTCCACACGCTATCTTCTATTGATTAACGCCTTGTTATTAGGCCTGTTGATTCGTTAATCATTTTTAAATGCCTAAACATTCAACATCTATTTAATCAAGTCCAAGACAGAGCTGGACAAAATTATGCATTAGGCTATACTCATGGACGAAATTAACCAGACAATCGCTGCTTTGTTGTAGTCCTTTTTAAAGGAGACAAACAGAGGGGAGGAAAGTCCGGGCTCCATAGGGCAGAGTGCCAGGTAACACCTGGGGGATGTTGGCGAGAGCGAACATTCACGACTAGTGCAACAGAGAGTATACCGCCGATGGCTTATTGTTTAAATAAGATCAGGTAAGGGTGAAAGGGTGTGGTAAGAGCACACCGCGCAACTGGTAACAGTTGTGGCACGGTAAACTCCACTCGGAGCAAGGTCAAATAGGGATTCATTGGCGCGGCCCGCGTTGAATCCGGGTAGACTGCTTGAGCTAATGCGTGAGTATTAGCCTAGAGGAATGATTGTCCACGACAGAACCCGGCTTATCGGTTAATTTCAACTTTTATTTTTTGCAGTCTTGCTTTGCTTGTTTTTTATTGCTTAACCAACGTTTTACCGCTAACCAAATCGAAAAGACTAAACCAAGCACCAATAAAAATACTGGTATTAGCATTAATAAAGACATGATCTGCTTTTCATAGGTTTTAAAAATTGGTGATAATCCAAATAAATAACCTAATGTGACAATCAAAAATATCCATAATGTTGCACTAATCCAATTGTAGATATGGAATTTACGGCTATGTAAACCCGATAAACCAGCCATCATTGGTAATAGTGTTCGAACAAAAGCAATAAATCGACCGATAAATAAAGCTTGTAAACCATATTTATGGAATAGTACTTCTGATTTATGGTGATATTTTTCTGGCAAATGCGCCATCCAATTTTGCACAATTTTGGTATTACCCAACCAACGTCCTTGTGCATAACCAAGCCATGTGCCAAAAGCGGCGCCAGCAATCAAAATTAAATTTATAAGACCAAAATGAAAAACATCAAGACTTATCAATACACCGGTTAAAAACAGTAAACTATCACCCGGTAAAAATGCCGCGGGTAAAACACCGTTTTCTAATAAGATGATGACAAACAGCATGCCATATAATATCCATAACACGTTGGGATTTGAAAGTGTTGCAATGTCCATATGAACAAATGCTTGATAAAGTGTAATGATTGTTTCCATCTATTTTTATATCTCACTGATTTAGTTATGACTAATTTATAGTACCACCAACCGTTAAATTATCCACTTTTAAAGTGGGTTGTCCAACACCGACAGGTACGCTTTGCCCAGCTTTACCACAAACGCCAACACCGGAATCAAGTGATAAATCATTACCTACCATTGAAATTTGCTGCATGGTTTCAATGCCTGATCCAATTAGTGTCGCGCCTTTAACTGGATGCGTAATTTTGCCTTTTTCAATGAGGTATGCTTCTGATGCTGAAAATACAAATTTGCCTGATGTAATATCAACCTGTCCACCAGCAAAGTTAGGTGCATAAAGCCCATAATCTACACTACTGATGATTTCATCAAATGTTGAATTACCCGCTAGCATGTAAGTATTAGTCATTCTTGGCATAGGTAAGCAAGCATAATTTTCACGGCGACCGTTGCCGGTAGAATGGCATCCCATTAACTTAGCATTTAGTTTATCAAACATATAACCTTTCAAAACACCATTTTCAATTAAAACCGTTTTTTGAGTTGGTGTACCTTCATCATCAATCGAAAGTGAACCACGTCGGTTTTCGATTGTACCATCGTCAACAATCGTACAAAGTTCTGAAGTGACCTGCTCACCTATCTTACCAGAAAACACGGAGCTATTTTTACGATTAAAGTCACCTTCTAAACCATGCCCTACCGCTTCATGTAGCAACACGCCAGGCCAACCGGCACCTAAAATAACAGGCATTGTACCTGCTGGCGCAGCTTTCGCCGAAAGCGACACTAACGCAAGTCTAACAGCTTCGCGAGTGTAGCTATCGGTAATACTTTCACCGGTTTGAGGATTGGTTGTTAAAAAATATTCATAACCAAAACGCCCTCCACCACCACTGCTGCCATGCTCTCGTTTACCATCTTTTTCAACTATTACTGAAACAGATAAACGCACTAACGGCCGAACATCAGCGCACAACGATCCATCTGTTGCTGCAATTAAAATATCTTCATAACTACCAATTAGACTCGCGGAAACTTCAATAACCCTTGGATCGATTGAACGTGCTAATGCATCAATTTGCTTTAATAGCGCTATTTTTTGTTCTTGTGAAAAGGAGTTAATTGGGTTAATAGCTGGGTAGATCGCAACGGTTTCTGCTTGTTTAAACGGCGTTACAACAATTGGAGTCTGCTGTTTAGTGATTGAATTAGCGGCTAAAGCACTTTGCTCTAGGCGGTTTAAAGAGAGTTGATCTGTATAAGCAAATCCAGTTTTTTCACCTACGATTGCACGAACGCCGACTCCCTGGTCGCGATGAAAAGAAGCATTTTTAATAATTCGATCTTCAAGCGACCAACTTTCATAGTAACCAGACAAAAAATATAAATCACCAAAATCAATTTGTCTTGAACTTAATATATCAAGCAAATTCAAAAGATCTTGGTGGCTTAGGTTATTGGGATTGAGTAACCGTTCACTCACTTGAGTAATTATCATAAATTCCTTTATCTGTACTTTATCACATTAGTTATTTAGCTAATTGTTTTTCATCTTTGTTTATAATGGGGCTATTATTGCACATTTCAAATCTTTATCGTAAAACACAAGAATGATGACTGTTAGTATTTTGATAAAATATCAATTATTACATCAATACCACATCATACTGCTCTTGAATATAAAGCGGTTCAACTTTAACTTCCACTCGCTTACCGACAAATATTTCAACTTCGGCTAGAGCATGTGATTCATCTGTAGTTAAAGCATTCGCGACAGCCGATGATGCATAAACCAAAAAGTATTCAGAACGATGAGCTTTATAGACACGAACAATTTCACGTAAAATTTCATTGCAGACGGTTTCAACAGACTTGACCATGCCTCTGCCTTTACATGCTGGACACTCCTCACATAAAATGTGACCGATGCTTTCACGAGTCCGTTTACGTGTCATCTCAACCAAACCCAATGCCGAAAACGAATTAATTGTTGTTCTTGCCCTGTCTTTCGATAAAAAATCTTGTAAAGATTGTAATACACGCTCACGGTGCAAGTCTTCTTGCATATCAATAAAATCAATGATAATAATTCCGCCTAAATTACGTAAGCGTAACTGTCGAGCTATGGCAATAGTTGCTTCAATATTAGTATTAAAAATCGTTTCTTCTAAATTACGATGACCAACAAATGCACCTGTATTGATATCAATGGTTGTCATGGCTTCAGTTTGGTCAATAATTAAATAACCACCCGATTTTAATTTAACTTTGCGATCTAATGCTCGTTGTATTTCGTTTTCAGTATCATAAAGATCGAAAATCGGAATACTGCCACGATAGTGAGATAATTTATCTGTCACTTCGGGCATAAACTCCTGAGTAAACTCAATAAGTAAATCATAGGTTTGCTTTGAATCGACCAATATTCGCTCTATTGGATCGCCGACAAAATCACGCAATACCCGTTGTGATAGTTCAAGTTCACCATACACTAAATTTTTACTAATCGGGCGAGCCATTCGTTCTTGAATTTTTTTCCACAACCGTTTTAGAAAATTAGCATCTTGTTCTAGTTCATGTGCGTTAGCGCCTTCAGCTGCTGTGCGAACAATAAAGCCCCCTTCTGGCGTAACATATTGTTCTACAATATGCTTAAGTCTTTCTCGCTCTGTTTCACTTTCAATACGCTGTGAAGTGGCAACATGCGCTGAATTTTGCCCCGGCATTAATACCAAATAACGCGAAGGTAATGTAATATCAGTTGTCAGTCTTGCCCCTTTTGTACCTAACGGGTCTTTGACGACTTGTACCATTAAGTCTTGACCTTGGCGAACCAGCTCAGAAATATCCTTAACTTGAAATTGTTCTTGCTCAGAATAAGAAACACATTCAGTATGCGGCATAATATCTGAAGCATGTAGAAAAGCAGCTTTTTCTAAACCAATATCAACAAATGCAGCTTGCATACCTGGCAAAATTCGAATGACTTTACCTTTATATATATTACCGACAATACCACGGCGTGATTCACGATCGACATGAATTTCTTGCAAAACACCATCTTCAATATAAGCTACACGAGTTTCTGACGGTGTCACATTCATTAATAATTCAACAGACATAAAGAGAGTTTCCTTTAATTAATTGCAAAGTTCCGTGCTATTCGTCGTAAGAGTAGATATATCCATATCCATAAAAAGCCATCCACACAACTCGATAATAAGATATAAGGTGACATAGAAATTATATGATAAATACTGACTTGAAATATAAACACTAATCCATTATAGCAAACAGAAACCGCAATTATTATAAAGGATTGTTGCCACAATGCTAAATTACGAAGTAACTGATATTTAAAAACAAGCAAATAAGCTATAAATGAATAAATAAACGCGTGTACACCTAAAAAAGTACCCGAACATAAATCTATCATTAGACCAAATAAAAAAGCGGTGCCAATACCGACTTGGTAAGGTTGTGCAATTAACCAATAAGCTAAAATTAACATAAACCAATGGGGTTTGAACATGTTGTATGCTGGTGGCCATGGTATAATTTGTAAACATAATCCAATAAATAATGTTAGCCAAATAAATAATATGCCATTATGACCCCTCATGCTTTACTCCTTGATCTCCCCATAATAATAGTAGGTAACGTAATCGTTTTAAATCCGCTGTTGGTGTTGCCGAAATAATTGGCGTTGAATCATTAATATCGAGTTTAACAGAACTCACCACAGCCACGGGATATCCCTCAGGAAAGCGACCGTCAAGTCCTGACGTGACAAGTACATCGCCAACTTTAATATCAACATTGTTAGGTAAAAAATCGAGCGTTAGATCATTGCTACAACCATTACCTACCGCCACCATAGATATATCGTTTCTTAATACTTGTACCGGAATGGCATGTTGATAATCACACACTAAAATCGCTCGGCTAGTCGTCTGCGCGGTCTGATAAATTTGACCAACAATCCCTTTTTCATCAACTACCGGTTGACCTACATAAACCCCATCATTTTGACCTTTATTTACAACGACTTGATAAACATATGGATCTGTGTCTGCTAATAAAACTTGTGCCGCCATTTTATGTTCATCATGTCTGAGCGGAGATCCCAGTAATTCTCTCAGTCGATTATTTTCATGTCTTAGATGATCAAGTAATAATAAATCTGCCTTTTTTTCAAGCAACAAATTATTCAGTTTTACATTTTCTGCTTCTAATGTTTCTCGTGTTTTTGACATTTCATAAAACCCATCAAGCGTAGCTTGGGGTGCATTTGAAATGTAATATAAAGGGGAGATAATTGTATCTAAATAATAACGAACTTCTTTAAAAGGACGATAATTTATATCCAATGCAATTAAAGCTAACGACATAGCCAAAGACATAAATAATTGTACACTAAGAGGCGAACGTTTAGAAAAAAGCAATTTCATTGTTCAGTACTTACCTGTAATAGACTCAAAATCTAATTATTTTAATATATGACTCCGCCGACAATGTCGGCGGAAAAATGAGAGGTATATTTACTAATCATTTCATTAGTTAAGAGTGAGTTAACATTGTTTGAACTTTTACTCTTCACTAAATAGATCACCACCATGCATATCAACCATATCTAATGCTTTACCACCACCTCGCGCAACGCATGTTAGTGGGTCTTCAGCCACAACAACATGAATGCCTGTTTCAGCTGATAATAGTTTATCGATATTACGTAATAATGCACCACCACCGGTTAATACCATACCGTGCTCAGAAATATCAGACGCTAGTTCTGGAGGACATTGCTCTAAGGCAACTTTAACCGCGCTAACAATGCCACTCAATGGTTCTTGTAGTGCTTCTAAAATCTCATTAGAATTTAATGTAAAGCTACGCGGCACCCCTTCAGCAAGATTACGGCCACGAACTTCAATTTCAAGCACTTCATCACCTGGATAAGCACTACCAATAACATGTTTAATACGTTCAGCAGTTGCTTCACCAATTAGTGCACCATAATTACGTCGAACATAATTAATGATTGCTTCATCAAAGCGGTCACCACCAATTCGTGCAGATGCAGAATAAACAACGCCATTTAATGAAATAACCGCAACTTCAGTTGTACCACCACCGATATCAACCACCATTGAACCGGTTGGTGCAGAAACTGGTAAATCAGCACCTATTGCTGCTGCCATTGGCTCTTCAATTAAATAGACTTCACGCGCACCTGCGCCTAAAGCTGATTCACGAATAGCACGACGTTCAACTTGCGTTGCGCCAACTGGAACACAAACAAGCACGCGCGGGCTTGGTCGTAAGAAACTATGGCTATGCACTTGGCGAATAAAATACTGTAACATTTTTTCAGTCACAGAAAAGTCTGCAATTACGCCATCTTTCATTGGTCTAATCGCTGCTATATTGCCAGGCGTACGTCCTAACATTTGTTTCGCAGCATGCCCAACAGCAGCAACACTTTTAGGTGTGCCAGTACGATGATCTTGGCGAATAGCAACAACTGAAGGCTCGTTTAATACAATACCTTGACCTTTTACATAAATAAGAGTATTAGCTGTACCTAAATCGATCGATAGATCATTTGAAAACATGCCGCGAACTTTTTTGAACATAATGAAAACTCTTCCTAGAATTAATCGTGTTTAAATGTTAGTGAGTATTTGAAGCAACGCATTGTATAAATTATATATTTTTAAAGCAACATTAGGCTAAATAATATACTATTTGATGCTTTTAAAACACCACCAGCTTCAATAATAATTAAGTGTTACTATTGTATCGCAATTATAAAATAATACCTAGAAAATAGTATAACAACAGATCGTAAAGGAGATATATAATGACAAAATCGGTTTTACAGTGTATGCTTCCGCGTTAATGTTGAGTTACTGCCTTATTATCGACTTAAAAGATCTCTTTTAAGATATTAAGGATGCATTAAAATAATTGTTACTTATATCAAATAAACACGGTGTAATTCATGGATATACGCAAAATTAAAAAATTAATTGAATTAGTTGAAGAATCAGGTATTTCAGAGCTTGAAATTTCTGAAGGTGAAGAGTCAGTACGAATTAGTCGTTCTGTTCCCGCTACAAACTATTCTGCGCCAATACAAAATATTCAAATTCCTCAAGCAGCTCCAGTTGTTGTTGCTCCTAGTGCAGCAGCCGATGTTGTTACTGAAGCTGATCCTATTACTCCTACTGGCACGACTATAAAATCGCCAATGGTAGGCACTTTTTATCGCACACCAAGCCCAGAATCGAAAGCGTTTGTTGAAGTGGGTCAAACTGTAAATGTTGGTGATGTACTTTGTATTGTTGAAGCGATGAAAATGATGAACCAAATTGAATCAGAAAAAGCAGGCACAATTAAAGCTATTTTAGTTGAAAACGGTCAACCAGTTGAATTTGATCAGCCACTATTCATCATTGAATAATATTCATTAAAAAAATTAAGAGATTGAATATGCTTGATAAAATTCTTATAGCTAATCGTGGCGAAATCGCTCTACGTATCTTAAGAGCCTGTAAAGAGCTGGGCATTAAAACTGTTGCAGTTCACTCGTCAGCAGATAAAGATTTAAAACATGTTTTGCTTGCAGACGAAACCGTTTGCATTGGTCCTGCAGCTTCTGCTAAAAGCTATCTTAACATTCCAGCATTGATTTCTGCCGCTGAAGTAACGGGTGCGGCAGCTATCCATCCTGGATATGGTTTTTTATCAGAAAATGCCGACTTTGCTGAACAAGTTGAGCGTTCAGGCTTTATTTTTATAGGACCTAAAGCTGATACCATTCGTTTAATGGGTGATAAAGTGTCGGCAATTCATGCTATGAAAAAAGCAGGTGTACCTTGTGTGCCAGGTTCTGATGGACCACTAGGTAATGATATGAATACCAATAAACAAATTGCTAAAAAAATTGGTTATCCTGTCATTATTAAAGCATCAGGTGGCGGCGGTGGTCGTGGTATGCGCATTGTTAGAGAAGAGAAAGATCTTGAACAATCAATTAAAATGACCAAATTAGAAGCAAAAACAGCTTTTAATAACGATATGGTTTATATGGAAAAATTCCTAGAAAATCCACGCCATATTGAAATACAAGTGCTATCTGATGGTCAAGGTAACGCGGTTTACTTGGGTGAACGAGATTGTTCAATGCAAAGACGTCATCAAAAAGTTGTTGAAGAAGCGCCAGCTGTAGGTATTACGCCTAAAATGCGCAAATTCATTGGTGAACGTTGCGTTAATGCCTGTATTGAAATTGGCTATCGTGGTGCGGGTACATTTGAGTTTTTATTTGAAAATGGTGAATTCTATTTCATTGAAATGAACACCCGTATTCAAGTTGAACATCCTGTTACCGAAATGGTTACGGGTATAGATTTGATTAAAGAGCAAATTTCAATTGCAGCAGGTCAGCCACTATCATTAAAACAGAGTGATATTCATATTACTGGTCATGCCATTGAATGCCGTATCAATGCTGAAGATCCAAAAACCTTTATGCCTTCACCAGGTAAAATTACGCGTTTTCATGCACCGGGTGGTTTTGGTATTCGTTGGGAATCTCATATTTACGCTGGCTACACTGTTCCACCTTATTATGACTCAATGATCGGTAAATTAATTGCTTATGGTGAAACGCGTGAAGTTGCAATTGCACGTATGAAAAACGCCTTAGCTGAATTAGTTATTGATGGCATAAAAACCAATATTGATTTGCATATCGAAATTATGAATGATAAAGGCTTCTTGAAAGGTGGCACTAATATTCATTATTTAGAAAAAAAATTAGGTATTTATGAGTAGTAAACACTAATCGCTAACTTCTTAGCGATTAGTGTCATATTTTATATTGATAAAGAATTGGTGAAGTAAATGAAAAACTGGAAAAAAAGCGCCGAAGATATTTTAACACTCGGTCCGGTTGTACCTGTTATTGTTATCGAGCGCTTAGAAGATGCGGTACCACTAGCCAAAGCATTAATTGCCGGTGGGGTAAAAGTGCTTGAGGTAACATTAAGAACGGCTTGTGCTCTTGATGCGATTAAGAAAATAATCAAAGAAGTACCCGAAGCGGTCGTTGGTGCAGGTACGGTTACAACAGTTGAACAACTCAAACAAGTTACCGATGCAGGTGTTGAGTTTGTCATTACACCCGGTATTACCGAGGCTATTTTAAAAGCCGCAGTCGAAGGACCAATTCCAGTTATTCCAGGTATTGCAACCATTTCTGAACTACTGACTGCTCAAGAGTATGGATTAACTGCATTGAAGTTTTTCCCAGCTGAAATCAATGGCGGCGTAGCGGCATTAAAAGCTTTTGCTGGACCTTGTGGATATATGAAGTTTTGTCCAACCGGTGGCGTTAATCCGAAAAATTATCGTGATTATTTAGCCCTTGATAATGTACTGTGTGTTGGTGGAACATGGTTTATTCCAACCGATGCAATAGCAAAAGGTGAATTTGCTAAAATTACTGAAATGGCACAACAAGCAGTTGCTGGCGCACAATAAGATACTAATCCGCCGACAATTGTCGGCGGTTAATTAATAAAGACAACAAACTAACTCCGTAATCCTTTTCCTTTTTCAATCAAATTCCATACCATGATATAAAGTACTGTTACAAATAAGATTAGCATTGAAAAAGTGATCCATAATGATACATCTGTCACCCCTAAAAAGCCGTAGCGAAAACCATTAATCATATAAACAATAGGATTCAGTTTTGATACCCATTGCCAAAAAATAGGTAGCATGCTGATTGAGTAAAATACGCCGCCAAGATAAGTTAATGGTGTTAACACAAAAGTAGGAATAATACTAATATCATCGAAGGTTTTTGCATACACGGCATTTAATAGTCCTGCAAGTGAAAATAAAATTGACGTTAACAGCAACGTACATACAACAAAAAGCCAAGAATGAACTTGATAGCGAACAAAAAATAACGATACGATTGTCACTAATATGCCAGTTAAAATTCCACGCATAACGCCTCCACCAACGTATCCCCAAATTAAAATATGGGTGGGCACAGGGGCAACTAATAACTCTTCGATATTTCGTTGAAATTTGGCACTGAAAAATGACGAGCAGACATTAGTATATGAATTAGTAATGACAGACATCATAATAAGTCCGGGCACAATAAATGCCATATAATTAAATCCGCCCATATCACCAACACGCGAACCAATTAAATTACCAAAAATAATAAAATAAAGCGACATTGTAATAACCGGCGGAATTAAAGTTTGAACCCATATTCTTAAAAACCGAGTGACTTCTTTACGCCAAATACTTTTTAATGCAATCCAATATAAATGATTCATTTAACTTTCCCCTATCCCTGCTCACTATGATGCAAAAGATCGACAAATAACTCTTCTAATCGATTTGCTTTATTTCGCACACTTATCACCTTGATGTGTTGTTGATTAAGCTGTTCAAATAATTGATTTAAACCAAGCTGTTTATTAACTTTTACTTCTAACATGCCTGATTCAATATTTGAAAATTGATAACCCTCTAAGGTAATTGGTTCTTTGGTTGGAATATAATCAATAATAATTGTTTCAGATTGACTATTAGCGAGCAAATCCCGCATAGAAGAGTTGGCAATCAATTGACCATGTTGAATAATACCGATATGCCGACATAGCATTTCCGCTTCTTCTAGGTAGTGAGTGGTCAAAATAATTGTAATACCTTGGCGATTAATCTCGCGTAAAAAATCCCACATTGAACGTCTTAATTCAATATCAACGCCGGCGGTGGGTTCATCTAAAATTAAAAGTTTAGGTTCGTGCACTAATGCTCTAGCTATCATCAATCGCCTTTTCATTCCGCCTGATAACATGCAAGCGCGGCTATGGCGTTTATCCCACAAATCTAAAATCCGTAAATATTTTTCAGCACGTTCTAATGCCAATTTACGCGGCAATCCATAATAACCACCTTGGTTAGTTATTATTTGTAGCACTTCTTCAAATTGATTAAAATTAAACTCTTGGGGTACTAGCCCCAATTGTCTTTTTGCATTAACGATATCATTATCTAAGTCATAACCAAATATTTTAACTTGGCCCGATGTCTTAGTGACCAGTGAGCTAATGATGCCTATAGTAGTTGACTTACCCGCACCATTAGGACCGAGTAATGCATAAAAATCACCGGCTTGTACTGTCAAATTAATGCCTTTTAACGCTTGCACACCATTTTTATAAATCTTTTTAAGTTCAATTAACTCTAGTGCAGGTATTGATGACATGAAAATATCCTAAATAAATAGATTATTATTTACATTATGCTATTGCATTTATTAGAGGGGAAATATTGACAATTTAATCTTTAGTTGTAAAGGTCTTTTTAGTATTATTTAGGATATAACAAAGAACAAATGACACCAGATCTAACGCAAGTTGCTTAAATACTAAGATTTGATAGGTGAGTTTTAAATTTGAAGGAATAAAGAATATGATTAAAATTGGACTGGTTTCAGTATCAGATCGGGCATCGCAAGGTATTTATGCAGATGAAGGGATACCGGCTTTGTTATCATGGCTCAAAACCGCACTGATAACCCCGTTTGAAACTGAAACACGCGTTATTCCTGATGAACAACCTTTGATTGAAAGCACATTATGTGATTTAGTTGATAATTTTCGTTGTCACTTAATTTTAACCACTGGCGGTACTGGTCCGGCTTTAAGGGATGTCACGCCGGATGCAACATTAGCCATTGCCGATCGCATCATGCCGGGCTTTGGTGAACAAATGCGTCAAATTAGTTTGCATTTTGTGCCAACAGCGATTTTATCAAGACAAGTCGGCGTTATTCGTAAAAAATGCTTAATATTAAATCTGCCCGGTAGACCAAAATCCATCCAAGAAACACTACAAGGCGTTAAAGATAGTGATGGCAATAGCCTAGTTGATGGAATTTTTGCCAGTGTTCCTTACTGTATAGATCTTCTTGAAGGGCCTTATATTGAAACGCATGAACACATCGTCAAATCGTTTAGACCCAAAAGCGGCATAAAATCAGATAATTGATTTTATGCAAATATTATGCATAATTATGAACAATATGCTTTACACTCATTGAATATGAGGTGCTGAAACAACCTTTGATATAACGGTTTTCAACATATTTACCAATAAGTTTATGTGAATATTGTTAAAATAAAAGCAGCACAAAAACATTACCGTTATTTTCAATAAAACAACCGTCATAAATGAATTCCTAAGGAGAATTATGAAACAAGACGATCTGACTAAAACTTTTAAAGAAATGCTGCTGCAAGAAAAATTTAGTTCTCAAATTAGTATTGTGCAAGCGTTGCAAGAACAAGGATTTGATAATATTAACCAATCCAAAGTTTCCAGAATGTTAACCAAATTTGGCGCAGTTAGAACTCGTAATGCCAAATCCGAAATGGTTTATTGTCTACCTGCTGAAATGAGCGTTCCAACAACCAGCAGTCCTTTAAAAAATTTAGTCGTTGATATTGATTATAATAGTTCGATGGTGGTGATTCGTACCAGCCCTGGAGCCGCTCAACTTATTGCCAGATTACTTGATTCCATTGGCAAGTCAGAAGGCATTTTAGGTTCAATAGCTGGTGATGATACTATCTTTAGTACACCAACTAAATCTTGTTCTGTTAAACATTTATATCAAACTATTATTCAACTATTTGAACAAGAATTATAATCAATGATTGAACATTACTGCATTAATATTTCGCACTTAACCTATTGACAGATATGACAGAATCGTTAATTCTATATAGCGACACTATTGTAACTCGAGTTACATATAAAGAAGAGGCGCATTACTCAGGTAAATTATTTTAGGTTCTGGAACCTGTTATAAATAATGGAGGGGATGTAATGCCGAGGTTTGGTTAAGCTTCCAGAAATTAACCAGATCGACTACAAGGGCTGAATCCCTTGGGTTGTCACCTAAGCAGGTGGAGCGCTTCCAGGTCTGTACTTTTTCAACGAGAATGTAAATAGCACATACCCTCGCTCTATCTCTGTTAAAAATTAAATTTTTAATATGAGGAATTCATGGAAACATCATTTGTCATTGCCAAATTTGGTGGTACTAGTGTTGCTGATTATTCAGCAATGGTAAATAGCGCTAACATTGTTATTGCTAACCCTAATGTAAAAGTTGTTGTGTTATCAGCATCGGCTGGAATTACAAACTTACTGGTCGCTTTAGCCGAAGGTCGTGATGCAGAAGTTAGAGCACAGCACATTGCAAAAATCCAATCTATTCAATATAACATTTTAGAAAATCTACCCGAAAACCAAACCTTAAGAGCTGAAATAGATCAAATCATCGCAAATATTGCCTCTTTATCAGAAGCAGCTAGCCTTGCAACCTCAGCGGCTTTAACCGACGAACTAGTCAGTCATGGCGAAATTATGTCGTCAAAATTATTTGTCGAAATATTACGAGAAAAACAAAAAAATGCCATGTGGTTTGATGTTCGCAAAGTTATGCGCACTGATGATAATTTTGGTAAAGCTCAACCTAAAATTGACGAAATTAAGCAACTTTGTTGCGCTCATCTTAAATCCTTAAATGGTAATGCATTGATTGTCACACAAGGTTTTATTGGTAGTGAAGCTAGCGGTAAAACAACGACATTAGGACGAGGAGGAAGTGATTATACAGCAGCGTTACTTGGTGAAGCATTAAATGCGAGTCAAATTGATATTTGGACGGATGTTGCCGGCATTTATACAACAGATCCACGAATTACACCAACAGCCAAACGTATTGATGAAATATCGTTTGCCGAAGCTGCTGAAATGGCAACCTTTGGTGCCAAAGTTTTGCATCCAGCAACATTAGTACCGGCTGTTAGAAGTAATATTCCGGTATTTGTTGGTTCGAGTAAAGCACCAGAAGAAGGGGGAACTATTGTTTACAATACCCATAGCATCGAATCAAATCTACCTTCCTTTAGAGCATTAGCACTTCGTCGAAAACAAACCCTTGTAACATTAACAAGTTTAAATATGTTACATGCTCAAGGTTTTTTGGCTAACGTCTTTACTATTTTAGCTAAACACAATATTTCGGTTGATTTAGTCACAACGTCTGAAGTAAGTATTGCCTTAACGATTGATACTACCGGCACCAACACTAACGGTGGCAGTTTATTAACTAAAGAGTTGTTTGATGAACTTTCTGGTTTATGTCATGTAGATGTTGAAGAAGATTTAGCGCTTATTGCAATTATTGGTAATCAATTAACCTCAACCAAAGGGATAGCTAAAGAAGTCTTTGGTGCTTTAGATGACTATATTATTCGACTGTGTTGTTATGGTGCAAGTACACATAATTTATGTCTTTTAGCCAGAAGTCACGATGCTGAATCCATCATAAAAATTTTACATAAAACAATTTTTGAATAGATACCGCTAGCAAGGGAAGGTTAATAGCCTTCCTTGTTTCTATTAACCTGCTCCAAACCTATCACATCGATAAAATAGCTCATAAAACAAACGGTATAAAAACCTAGTATCTAACTAAAAATAATTGTAAACTATATTACAAATGATTAGATGAATATCCCTCTTCAATATAACGACTTATTTAATCATTTGTTACTAATGTATCTACTTGCTATTTCTTTTATCTACATATTCTTACTATTAATAAGATGTTAAGTTCAATCAATTAAATTAATTTATTAAATTACAAACATTATTTATTAATTTTTTTATACACTGATAGTCATCATACATTTACACTTAATCAAACAAAGGAAATTCATTATGGGTCTATTAAGTTGGATTATTTTAGGATTACTTGCTGGTTGGATCGCCAAATTTTTTATGCCACTAGGTAAAGTGGGTGTCATTAAAACGATTATTCTGGGTATTGCAGGTGCGCTAGTTGGCGGATACATCAGTACTTTCTTCGGTCTAGGAAGCGTCAATGGTTTTAACTTCTATAGTCTGTTAATTTCAGTATTAGGGGCAATATTGCTTATTTATATTTATCGTTTACTGAAATAATATTCTTACTTAAATCTAAATTGGCGAGTTAACTCGCCAATTTTCACTTATCTATCCAACTAAAGTTCTTTCATTTATATTAATGTTTAAAACCTATTAATTTTAGTAGCTTTTTAAGTACCCAAATTAATATATATACACATAAGATAATGCTTAGTAAAGCACCCAAAGCCCCTAAAAGGCATACTAAAAAAATAACAAAAAGTGCAATAAACTTATAAAATCCTATATCGCCAAAGCCACCTAACCTCCTGTTAACAGCCTCCACAAATAATAATATTGCTAAAAAAATCCACGCAAGCCAAAATAGTAATTTTTTAAAGCGATTATTAAATTCAATTTCCATTACAAAACTAATAACTTCAATAGCCATTAATATTACAATAAAACTATACAAAAAAGTTATTCCCCAAATTTGTGATATCATCAATTAATTCCATTTAATTTATTTAATGAGATAATAAGAAATAATTTCGCCACTTCTAGTTTTTTGTTATATTAAACACTAAAATTTATCAAATTTATTCTGCAGGATCAAATGCTCAAAATATTTAATACATTATCTCGTGAGAAAGAAATATTTAAACCAATTACACCAAATAAAGTTGGGCTATATGTTTGTGGTGTTACTATCTATGATCTATGCCATATTGGTCATGGTCGTACTTTTGTCGCGTTTGATGTGGTCACCCGTTATTTACGTTTTTTAGGTTATGATTTAACTTATGTTCGTAATATTACCGACGTTGATGATAAAATTATAAAACGAGCACTCGAAAATGGCGAAACCTGTGATCAGCTAACTGAACGAATGTTGAAAGAAATGTACGCCGATTTTGATGCACTTAATATTAAACGTCCTGATGTTGAACCTCGCGCTACTCATCATATGCCACAAATTATCGATTTAGTGCAAGAGCTAATTAAAAAAGATCATGCTTATATTGCTGATAATGGTGATGTTATGTTCTCGGTCGAAAGTGATGCTAATTATGGTATTTTATCACGTCAAAATCTTGAACAATTACAAGCTGGTGCTCGAGTAGATGTTGTTGATGTCAAACGAAATCCAATGGATTTTGTACTTTGGAAAATGTCCAAACCTAACGAACCTAGTTGGGATTCCCCTTGGGGTAAAGGCCGCCCAGGTTGGCACATTGAATGTTCAGCAATGAATAGTTATCAATTAGGTCATCATTTTGATATCCATGGTGGCGGTTCTGATTTAATGTTCCCACACCATGAAAATGAGATTGCTCAATCAACTTGTGCACACAATGGTGAATATGTTAATTACTGGATGCATTCCGGTATGGTGATGATCGACCAAGAAAAAATGTCAAAATCACTTAATAACTTTTTTACCATTCGTGATGTTTTAAAGCATTATGATCCGGAAACTGTACGTTATTTTCTACTTTCAGGTCACTATCGTAGCCAGCTAAACTATAGCGAAGAAAATTTAAAACAAGCAAGAATGGCTTTAGAGCGATTATATACAGCTTTACGCGATACTGATATCAATTATCCTTATACATTATCAACAGATAGCCAATATTATGGTCAATTTTGCGATGCCATGAATGATGATTTTAATACGCCAGAAGCTTATTCAACTTTATTTGATTTAGCTCGCGAAATTAATAAAGCTAAGGCTGAAAATGATACGACATTGGCTAATCAATTAGCAGCTCAATTGCGTTATTTAGCCAAAGTACTTGGTTTGTTAGAACAAGATCCAATAAAATTTTTACAAGGCGATAATCAAGACGCAGTAGATGTTGAATTAATTGAATCGTTAATTAAACAACGTAATGAAGCCCGTGCCACTAAAAATTGGGCTCTAGCCGACGAAGCCCGAGATAAGCTAAATGCCATGAATATTGTGCTCGAAGATGGCGCCACAGGAACCACTTGGCGTAAAAAGAGTTAAATAATGTAGTTCATCTAAAGATACCCCATATCCTTGTATGAGGTATCTTTAGGCTTTATAACTTTTTATCAATGGAAGTTAAAATTCCCCTCAAAATATTCAACTCTGATTGCTCAATTCGCGCACGAGTAAATAATCGACGCAAACGCCCCATAATTTGCCCAGGATGATTTGCATTAATAAAACCTGTTTGTAATAAAGTTTGTTCTAAGTGCTGATAAAACCGTTCAATATCTTCATCCTTTGGGAATTGTATAATTGAATCATCACTTTGGTTAGTTAAATCCGTTTGGCTATTTAACAGCGACATGCGAATCTCATAACATAACACTTGCACTGACATTGCTAAGTTTAATGAACTGTAATCGGGATTGGCAGGAATACCAACATGATAATGACATTTTTGCAGTTCATCATTGGTCAATCCAACACGCTCACGTCCAAAAACTAATGCGACATCTGCATTCTCGGTTGCTTCTTGAATTATTTTATCGCCACACTCTTTAGGCGTTAAATTGGGCCACTGTAAGCTACGTGGACGGGCACTCGTACCAATAACTAAACGACAATCGGCTATCGCTTGCTCAAGTGATGTAAAAATTTGCGCATTTTTAATAATATCGCTAGCACCAGCCGCTAACGAAATTGATTGCGAATCGGGTTTTATCACTGGATTGACTAAACAAAGATTCGATAGTCCCATGGTTTTCATTGCTCTAGCCGCAGATCCCATATTACCGGTATGAGAAGTTTCGACTAGCACAATTTTTACTTTATCTAAAATGTTCACATCATCCTCGTAAAAAATAAAACTATTGTTAGATCATATTAACAATTAGTATATAGTAAAAATGTTACAAATTGCAGTTTGACTATTGTTTGATTTGATACAAATATAAGATTTTTCTGGACAATAATCACAAAAAGTTGTTTTGAGTACAAATAACCTATTGACGAAATAAAAATAATTTGCCAATGTAGATAAATAAACACATAGTAGTGTTTGCTCAATTTGTAAGTAATCAAAGTGGAGGTCAATCATGACTTTAAGTATTACCAGTAAGCAAATGGACATTACTCCAGCAATTCGTAGCTATCTTGAAGATAAGTTTTCGAAATTAGATAAATGGAGAGCACTGTTAATCAACCCTCATTTTATTTTATCGAAAGAACCCGATGGATTTATAATTGATGCAACTATTGCAACTAAAGGTTCCCCTTTAGTTGCTTCGGCAAAACATAGCGATATGTATGCAGCAATTAATGCCCTTATTGAAAAACTTGAAAAACAACTTAATAAAATTCAACATAAAAGTGAATCTAGACGTGCTTGTGATAGTATAAAAGGCGCTGTTATTGAAGAAGAGTTGTAATTAATTATTTATTGAAATATAAGAAAAAGGCACTTTGATAGTGCCTTTATTTTTTTGCTTGTTATAATATAACTAACTTTTTTTATATAATGAATAAATATGACTGTAAATCCTTTGTTGCCTTTACGTGACCAAATTAACGAAATTGATCGAAACCTTCTTGAACTCATTGCTAAACGACGCGAACTTTCAACCAACGTTATTCAAACTAAAATTGCAGCGAATATTCCAGTACGTGATTTAGAACGTGAACGTTCGCTAGTAAAAGCGTTGATAAATCAAGGAAAAAACCATAACCTTGATGATTTACTGATCAGGCGTTTATACCAAATCATTATTGAAGATTCAGTTTTACTGCAACAAAAAATCTTACAAGAGAATCTAAACCAAAATTGTGTTACTAGTGCAAAAGTGGCTTTTTTAGGACCTAAAGGTTCCTATTCGCATTCCGCTGCTCGTCGTTATGCTAGCGCTAATTTAGAGCAGATGGTTGAATCAAGTTGCTCAACGTTTAAAGATGTCTTTGAAAAAATTGAACATAATTTGGTAGATTATGGCATACTTCCGATTGAAAACTCGAGTTCAGGATCAATAAATGAAGTTTATGATCTACTGCAAAAAACACATTTACATATTATTGCAGAATTGTCATTACCTATAGATCACTGCATCCTTGCTATACCAAATACTGAGCTTGATAAAATTGATACCATATACAGCCATCCACAACCTTTTCAACAATGCAGTAATTTTCTAGAAAATTATCCGCATTGGAAAATCGTTTACTGTGATAGTACGTCATCAGCAATGGAAACCGTTGCTAAATTAAATAAGCCTAATGTTGCAGCGATAGGCAATAAAGATGGTGGAGAGTTATATGGACTTAAAATGCTTGAACATAATTTTGCCAACCAAAAGCAAAATATCACTCGCTTTATTGTACTTGCACGAGAACCGATTGACGTATCCGATCAAATTCCGGCTAAAACGACAATTTTAATGAAGACTGGTCAACAAGCAGGGGCGTTAGTTGATGCACTATTAGTACTACGTAATCATAATATTGTGATGACTAAACTTGAGTCACGACCTATTCATGGTACCCCATGGGAAGAGATGTTTTACATCGATTTACAAGGCAACATCCATTCAGATGAAATGCAAACAGCACTAAAAGAGTTAGCATCCATAACACTCTATACTAAAGTATTAGGTTGCTACCCAAGTGACTCGGTTGCGGCTATAGTCTAACTAGTGAAAATGATGCAACATTTTTCTCAAGCGGTCATTCGCTGGTATGAGCAATTTGGTAGAAAGACGCTGCCATGGCAAATAGAAAAAAGCCCCTATCATGTCTGGTTGTCGGAAGTTATGTTGCAACAAACCCAAGTTGCCACAGTTATTCCCTACTTTAAACGATTCATTGCGCATTTTCCTAAGATTTCTGATCTTGCTCATGCACCTATTGACGATGTTCTACATCTTTGGACTGGACTTGGTTATTATGCTCGTGCGCGTAATTTGCATAAAGCCGCACAAATTGTAAATGACAAATTTAAAGGTATATTTCCAACTCGTTTTGATGATGTTGTAGCATTACCAGGAGTCGGGCGCTCTACTGCCGGTGCTATTTTGTCATTATCACAAAATCAACGTTTTGCTATCTTAGATGGTAATGTTAAACGAGTACTGACTCGTTATTTTGCTGTAGATGGCTGGCCTGGCAACAAAACTATCGAAAATAGGCTATGGCAGTTGAGTGAACAAGTTACGCCAAAACACGATGTGGCAAAATTTAATCAAGCTATGATGGATATAGGCGCGACAGTTTGTACGCGTTCTAAACCAAAGTGTAGCTTATGTCCACTCAATGATGGGTGTATAGCTTACAAAACCGAAAGTTGGCAACATTTTCCAACTAAAAAACCAAAATCAACGCTTCCTGAAAAAACCGCTTATTTTTTGATACTAGAATATCAACACGCAATATGGTTAGAAAAAAGACCGCCATCAGGAATTTGGGGAGGCTTATATTGCTTACCCGAATTTGCAAATCAACAAGCATTACAAGATTGGTTAATCCAAAGGGGAATTGAAACCACGCCGCTAGAGCAATTAGTTTCGTTTCGACATACTTTTAGCCATTTTCACTTAGATATTATACCGATGAAATGTATTATCACTAATCATAAAAAGTGTTTAGATGAGAGCAATGGTTATTGGTATAATTTAAAAACTGAGAATGCAAAAATTGGCTTGGCAACGCCAATTTATAATTTACTAAAACAATTCGTTTAATTTCAAGCCAAGTTTTTCTACCTATATTTTTCGTATATAATTGCCGATTATTTTTATTTAAAATAGCTAATGAACAATACACAAAATCAAGCTTTGTCTAAATGGTTAATCTTTTTAATGGCATTTGCAATAGGTATTACTATTGCTAGTAATTACTATGCACAACCTCTGTTACACTCTATTACCAATGATTTAAACATTGCAGTTGAACACTCAGGGGCGATCATTATGACTGCACAGTTTAGTTATGCTGTCGGCTTATTATTTATTACGCCGCTAGGTGATAAACTCGAACGTAAAAAATTGATACTAATTTTAATGATCTTATCAACATGTGGTCTTATTATTAGCGCTTTATCGATTAATTTATGGATGCTAATACTAGGAACCGCTTTGACAGGACTCTTTTCAACTGTCGCCCAGGTATTAATTCCATTCGCTGCGACCTTATCAAAACCTGAGCATCGAGGAAAGGTGGTTGGTACATTAATGAGCGGTATGTTATTAGGTATATTATTAGGTCGAACTTTTGCAGGGGCTATTTCGTCAAATGCCGACTGGCATTATGTCTATTGGATTGCGGCAACTATTATGATCACTGTCACTGTGTTACTTGGTTTTTATTTACCTACCTATCGCAATACCATTAATATTAATTATTTCAAACTATTATTATCAATCGGCACACTCTATAAGCAAGAACCAATACTAAGAATTCGTTCGCTACTGGCAATTATTTCTTTTGCCCTATTTTCACTATTATGGACGCCACTTGCGTTTTTATTGACTGACGCGCCCTACCATTATTCTGATTTTATTATTGGCCTGTTTGGCTTAGCAGGAGCAGCTGGTGCTCTTGGCTCACCCATTGTCGGAAAATTATCCGATATAGGTAAAGGCACACTAGCGACAACCATTGGTTTATGTTTATTACTACTATCTTGGCTACCACTTTCACTAGCGCAGTATTCAATCATAGCGCTAATTTTAGGCGTAATATTGCTCGATTTTTCGGTACAAGTTACCCATGTTTCTAATATGAGTGCTATTTATCAAATTAGACCTGAAGCCCGCAGTCGAATGAACACGGGTTATATGGTTTGCTATTTTATAGGTGGCATGCTGGGCTCGGTTACCTCAACCTACTTATTTAGCCACTACGGTTGGGTATCGATAGCCATTACCGGAACGCTATTGGGTTTGTTTGGTATCATCAGTTGGTATATTTACAATAATAAAAAATAGTTCAATCATTTAGATCTAACTCATTAATATCATAAAATAGCTCAACCCTATTTTTTAATAAAAATATTTGAGCTTTAGTTAATAAAGTTTTACGCATTGTTTATAATCTTATTTTTTCTTCTGCTTAAACAAACCGAATTGTTGATTGTTTAAGATGATCGATTAAATAACCATAATTAACTCTTGATTTTATTATAGATTGGCCTAATTAAGATTCTTGGCACAAGGATTAATCCGAATTGAAAATAATAAAAATTGATATCGTTCATATCATTAAATAGAGTAAAAACTAATACTATACCCTTTTGCACATAACAAGGTGAAACTAAATAATCCTCTTCTTGCTTAGAATAAGATTATTTATAATACAACAGCTCAATAGCAGTTAATATTGAAAAGTACATCGTTGTTCTATAAATTAAAGCAACCATTATGGTCGTAATCATCACTAAAATGCTTTCATTAATATTTAATAATCATAAAGATACCATCAATATTTTTAAATAAAAAACGGTTTAATGATCCAATTACTCAATACTTAAGGAGTCATTTATGGCAAAAATTTCATATCTTAATACGCCATTTACTGTAAAAAAATTAACACTAAAAAATCGTATTGTGATGCCGCCAATGTGTCAATATCAAGCAACGGATGGCGTGCCTAATGATTGGCACTTTGTTCACTATGTATCGCGTGCGGTAGGGGGTGTTGGATTAATTATTGTAGAAATGACTAATATCGCACCAAATGGTCGAATCTCGCCAAATTGTCTGGGTTTATGGAATGATGAGCAAAAAGATCAATTCAAACG
The DNA here is from genome assembly GCF_001690235.1 of Gilliamella sp. wkB292. Classification (NCBI taxonomy): domain Bacteria; kingdom Pseudomonadati; phylum Pseudomonadota; class Gammaproteobacteria; order Orbales; family Orbaceae; genus Gilliamella; species Gilliamella sp. wkB292. Next base: position 56,546 of record NZ_LZGO01000063.1, on the reverse strand, counting down.
AATTGTTGATGCGGTACATGCACAAAATGGCAAAATCGCTATCCAAATTGCCCATGCCGGACGCAAAGCATTAGGTACATCTGATGTTGTTTCCTGCTCACCAATTAAATATGATGGCGCTAACGAAGCCATGGAAAAATGGCAATACCAAACACCTCGCGAATTGTCGAAAGATGAAATCATCGAGATAATTGAAAAATTCAAACAATCGACCCAAAGAGCAATTGCAGCTGGGTTTGACGCGATTGAAATACATGCGGCACATGGCTATTTGATCCATCAATTTTGCTCACCAAAAAGTAATCACCGGACTGATGAATATGGCCAAGATAAATTATTATTTGCTAAGCAAGTTATCAAAGCCGTCAAATCAGTAATGCCATCGGATATGCCTTTAATTGTTCGTTTTTCAGCCCAAGAATATGGAAAGGACGGCTATGATGTTGAGTATGGGCGTAAGTTGGCCAAATGCTTTGCTGATGCTGGAGCAGACGTATTAGATGTCAGTGGTGGGGGTGACGGGCAGTTAGATCCAGCACATACCCCTGAATTTCATGCTGGTTATCAAGTTTATTTAGCGCAAAGCATTCGCAAAATAACAAATTTGCCGATTATTACCGTAGGTATGCTCGAAGATCCTTATGTAGCTGATTATGTATTAAGTACCAAAGATGCTGATCTTATTGGCATTGGACGAGGATTATTACGCGATCCATATTGGGCTTTACATATCCCATCCTCACCATTTATACCAAGCTCTTATGCTGTAGCTTTTAAATAACTCAGTTTTATACTTCATTATCCATCAAGTCATGCTTAAGGGTAATGAAGTAATAAATTTCACTTAAATATGCATAGCATATTTAATTAACTGTTTTTTGATAGGAGAGCAATGATCAATAGTATTCATACCAACTGTTCTTATTAATTTTTTAACAAGGTTATCACCGTTAAACATATCCTGTATGGTTCGCATAGCAGTTAACATCACTAAGGTATCTTTTCGACGCATAAATTGAAACAATTTTAAATTATCAACTAATCCAAAATCTTTTTGTTGATTAATTAATTTTTTAATTGTTGTAACCAGTAATGCTGAATCTTGAAATCCTAAATTGACGCCTTGCCCTGCTAAAGGGTGAATGGTATGAGCAGCATCACCAATTAACACTAAACGATGTTTAATAAATTGTCTTGCTAAACGTGCTTTCAACGGAAAAACCATTCTTGGATTGATTAACTGACATTGACCGACTTTATCACCCGTTAAATGAAATAATTCATTGCAGAAATCTGATTCTGACATTGAAGATAGCATTGCCGCATTATCAGGCTTGGTTGACCAAACCAAACAACTTTTATTTTGTTGCCAAAGAGGCAAAAAAGCGACAATACCGTTCGGATAAAAAATCTGTCTTGCACAAGATTGATGTGGGTAACTCGTTTCAACTGTCGTTATTACAGCATGATGAATATAATTACGCTCAAAAACAGAAATGTTTTCTTGCTTGCGAATCCAAGAGTGAGCACCATCGGCACCAATAACTAATTTAGCATATAATACAGTTTCATTAGATAATGTTAGGCAAGCGTAATCTTGGCTAAACTCACTATTAATTGCTTGATCATGATAAATGGTGATGTTAGTACGTGATAATGCGTATTGATAAAGATAGTGAGATATTACATCATTTTCAATGATATAACCAAGATTAGTATAACCATAATCTTTGGCATGAGCAGCTAAATGTGCTTGACCATTTTTTTCCCAAACACCTATTTCAGAAAAATCTTGTACTCGTTTACTTGCTAATAAATCATCCCATATCCCAATTTGCGCAAAATAACGCTGACTAGCATTATTTATTGCAGACGCTCGAATACCTATCTCATCATAAAATAATTGTTGATGCTGATGAATGTTAACATCGATAAGCGCAATGTTTAAACCATGTTGACTAAGTGCGCAAGCAGTTGCTAAACCAACTAATCCGCCACCAACAATAGCAATATCAAAATTTTTATTCATACCAACAAATATCGCTACTTATTATCAAGTTTATTATCGTTTTTGACTTCAGTGTCATCATCATTCATCGCTTTTTTAAACCCTTTTAAAGCTGAACCCAAATCAGACCCTAAATTACGTAGTTTTTTTGTGCCAAATAATAAAATGACTACAGCAAGAAACACTAAAAGGTGTGGAATGCTAAATGACATATGAAAATCCTCTTTTAAAAAGTATTACTGCTATGCTTGATCCAAAACAACAAAACAGCGCTTATAGTATTGGCTCAATTATACTCTTTTTATTAAGGGATTTCACAACAAGTTATTTCAGAATAAAAAAAAGACCTGTATATAAATATACAGGCCAACATGAAATATAAGGAATATAAGGAAAGAAAACAATGAAAAATCCTTACCCTGCTTATTATCCATTTTTTTTCGTTTTAGTCAACGTTTTTTCTTTGCTTTCTTGTTTATTTAAAGAAAGGGTGCAAAATTAAAAATAAAACAAATAAAATCAGTAAAATACAATATAATAACCACTTAATTATTTCATTTTAAATATTTTAACTTAAATCAAAAATCATTAAAAAAAACATATTAAATTATAAAAATACTTTATTTTTCGTATAAAATAACTTTTTTAAAACAGAAAAAAACACATCATCATTTTTTTAAAAACTCTAATTTTAAAACGTAAAATTAAAAAAAAATCAGAATATAAAACGAATAATTTAACCAAAATTAAGAAAAAACATTTTTAAATACAAACTATTCTGATAATCATATGTATAAAACTAAAAAAATATGCTCTATAATTAGTAAACGGATGAAAATAAAAAGTAGACAGAAATAAATATGATTAAAAATAAAAATGTTAAAACATTTAAAGATAGATTATATAGCTCTATGCAAGGTTTATCTGTTTCTGCCTTTGCTAAAAAATGTGATATGTCAGAGACTGTTATCAGAGACTACTTATCAGGTAAAACATATCCATCTCTTACACGCTTAGAAGTCATTGCAGAAAAATGTAATGTATCTTTCAACTGGCTTGCTACCGGTTATAAATTAGAAGTTTTCGATCCTAAAGACGAAGATGATGGTATTTATAACGAAAATATTTATCGAATTCCTGTTTATAAAAAACAGTTACCCACTAAAGAAGAAGCGCAAACTCAGCGTTATGTTCGTGAAACCCCACCAGTGATGAATTATCCTATTGTTGAGGGTTGGGCAGCTCATCGAGGCCTAGATATCCGAAAATTAATAATTTATTGGGCTAAAGGCGATCTAATGGCGCCAGACATTGAAAATAATAATGGGGTTATCATCAACACACAAGAAAGTGAACTTATTGATGGTGCCATTTATTTAATCGAATATGAAAATTTTACCTTGCTTAGGAAAATACGATTAACACTGGGCAGTTGGATCTTAATTTGTAACAATAACCAATATCCCACTATTGAGGTTCCGAAAGCTCATTTCGAAAAATACAATATTGTGGGTCGTGCAGTACAAATCATTAAAGATGTTTTTTAACACCATAAGTAGCAATCCAAATTAGTTCAGGCTATAATTTAAACACGAGGAAATTTACAACCTGTAATTTCCTCATTAATTTACTAATAGGTATAATTTTCCTACATCAGGTAGAAAGCTAAATAATGTTCATCTAAAAATATCACTCAACAATTTAGTGTTTAGATAATTTATATCTATAACTATTACCCGCATATTTCTATTGATCATTGATAAAAAATCAATGGCTAACCTTACTAATTATTGGGTCAATTATGTATCGATTTTTTGAAAAATTGGTGTCAGCTTATCCTAAAGATGACGCACAACCTACCGCTAAAAACTTTTTTAAATTTATTTGGCAATCCACAAAGGGAATTCGCATATTTATATTATCACTTATTATACTTAGTGGTTTAAGTGGCGCTTTTGAAGCTTTCTTATTTGCAGCTCTAGGTAAAGTAGTTGATTGGCTGGCTGTCATTGAGCCAAGTAAATTTTGGCAACAAGAAAAAAGTACCTTAATTTTATTTAGCTTAATCATTCTAGCAAGCACATTGATTATTGGCTTACAAACCATTATTAAGCATCAATCACTAGCTGGTAATTTTCCAATGAGATTACGTTGGAATCTACATCGCTTAGTCCTAAATCAAAGTATGCGATTTTTTCAAGACGAATTTGCAGGCAGAATATCAGCAAAAGTCATGCAAACAGCTCTTGCCGTTCGAGATACCTGTTTTTTAGTAGCAGATATTTTAGTTTATGTGCTTATCTCATTTATCACTATGGCAGCAATTATTGGACAACTCGATCCTTGGTTCTTATTACCTTTTTTTGGCTGGTGTATCCTTTTTGGCATAGCTATGTACTATTTCATTCCACGCTTAAGTAAAGTGGCGAGTATGCAGGCAGACGCCAGATCAACCATGACAGGGCGCGTGACAGATGCTTATACCAATATTATGACAGTAAAACTTTTTTCACATGCTGGCAATGAAGCTAAATATGCCCAAGAGTCGATGGATGAATTTTTAATTACAGTTAATAAACAAATGCGCCTAGTGAGCAGTTTTGAAATTGTGAATCATTTGCTTTCTATTTCACTGATTTTAAGTACGACAGCGATTTCACTATGGCTATGGAGCCAGCAATTAGTCGGAGTGGGTGCGATTGCCACAACAACCGCAGTTGCACTACGATTAAATGGTTTTTCACATTGGATCATGTGGGAAATAGCCTCCTTATTTGAAAACATTGGTGTTGTTAAAGATGGAATAAAAACTTTTTCAGCGACTCAAGCTGTCACAGATAAACCGGATGCAACTGAGCTTAAAGTCAATCAAGGTAAAATTGAATTTCAGCATATAGATTTTAATTATGATAAAAAACGGTTGAATGCGGTAATCGAGAATTTAGATCTTACTATCAATCCTGGTGAAAAAATTGGATTAGTTGGTCGTTCTGGTGCTGGTAAATCGACACTAATTAACTTGCTGCTACGTTTTTATGATTTACAAAGTGGTAAAATTACTATTGATGGTCAAGATATTACCAATGTTACCCAAGAAAGCTTACGTGCCAAAATTGGTATGGTCACCCAAGATACCTCACTACTGCATCGTTCAGTAAAAGAAAATTTACTTTATGGTAATAATCAAGCCAGTGAGCAAGAGATGATCATAGCGGCGAAAAAAGCCCATGCCGATGACTTTATTCAAACATTAGTCGATGCTAAAGGTAGAACAGGTTATAACGCCTATGTAGGCGAGCGAGGTATAAAATTATCAGGAGGGCAAAGACAACGTATCGCAATTGCTAGAGTCATTTTAAAAAATGCCCCTATTTTACTTTTGGATGAAGCAACAAGTGCACTTGATTCTGAAATAGAGCAAGCCATTCAAGAAAGTTTATATACCTTAATGGAAGGAAAAACCGTTATTGCGATAGCCCATCGTTTATCCACCATTGCAGCAATGGATAGATTAGTGGTATTAGATCAAGGTAAAATCATTGAGCAAGGTACCCACCAACAGCTATTAAATAAAAATGGCTTATATGCACAGCTTTGGAAACATCAAAGTGGCGGCTTTTTGGGTGATAACCTTTAGCGAATTATCGATTAAAAAAGGAAGAATATACGCGCAAGTATAATCTTCCTGTAATACACATTAGTTAACAAAATTCTTATAAAATTCAGATTCAAATTTCATAATTGCACTTTTAGGCTCATTTTGGCTTTCAGCTTGATATCCTGACAGTAACTGAACAAAGGCAATATAACGACCATCTGATTTTTGAATAAATCCAGCTAAATTATAACTACCTTGTATATAACCAGTTTTCGCAATGATAGCTTCTTTAAACGGTGGTTGGCTAAAGCTTTTACGATACTGCAAAGTACCATCTATTCCTGCAATGGGCAGTTTTTCAATTATTCCTAAGCGTGCATTATTAGCTGCAATATATTGTAATACTTCCATTAATTTATCGGCACTAACTAAATTTAATCTAGACAATCCTGAACCATCCGCAATGACAAGATTCTCTAAATTAATTCCTGCTTTTTTGCGTAAAATTTGCTTTACCGCATCACTTCCATTACGCCAGGTGCCAGAGATATTAAAATAGTGGGCACCCAGAGTTCTAAATATAGCATCAGCATACAAGTTATTAGACTTTTTCAACATCACTGTTAATAAATCAGACAAAGGAGCTGACTGACTTGAGGTTAACAAGGTAAGTTGTGAGTTAGTTTTTTTGTTTTTTTCTATTATGCCACCGGTATAACTTATTTTTTGTGTTTTCAGTTCATTCTTTAAAATCGTTGAAAAATATTCAATACTATCAAGAACGGCAAACTTTAATGGCGTTTTATCGGCACTAGCTGAGATACACCCAGACAAATAATATCTATTTTTATCTGAATAACTCACATCAAGTTCGCAATATTTATCATTTAAATCTTTACTATTTGCAGCAACAGTCCGCACATCACTGGTAATTATCACAGGATTACTAGCGGCAACAGAAGCAGATGCAATTGCCCCAACTTTATTCGGTGTAATTGTTGCGTAAAAACAGTTATCATCAATTGTTGCGGCTGATGAAGGTGCGCTATAGCAAGCCGTTAAGTTATTCCATGACCAGCCTGGTGCTTTATCATGACTGGTAAAAATCGAGGTATCTAAAATTATATTACCTGCAATCTTTTCAATCCCTTTTTGGCGTAAAGCAATGAGCATACTGCGTAATTTTTCACGCGAAAACGTTGGATCACCACTTAATTGGATAATTAAATCACCATTTAATTGCTTATTGCTTATTGTGCCATTAGTTTGCATTCGCGTAATAAACCGAAAATCGCTACCTAACTCAAGTTCGGCTGCTAAAGCAGTAATCACTTTTTGCGTACTAGCCGGTTGCTTGAATTGATCACTTTTATATTTAGCTAAAAGTTTAGGATTATTCTCAACCGTCTGTACTAAAATTGATATATCACTGCCCTTGGGTAAAGTAGAAATATAAGGTTCAACAGATTGTGCTTGGAGTAGACTGGAAAAAAAAGCGATAATAAATAAGATAAATAGCCGAAAATTTAGCATGGAAGTTTGCTCGAAAGTTTAATAAACAAAGACAGTTTAAAGAATTTGATAAATATATCTTTTTTTGGTTTTGCTATCAATATATACTCAATCATTTTTATGATGATGTTTGATGCAACTCAAAACAATACTTACATTATGTCATAAATCAATCTGAATATTAGGTAATGTCACTATGATTCACAACTCATTAGGTTTCCCTATAGAAACCATTTTAGTTTTTATTATACTAGCAATTGTAGCAATAAGTATTGATTTATATGCTCATCATAATGATAAGCCTATTAGTCTAACCAATGCTATAATCTGGTCTATTTTTTGGATTGTTATTGCATTATGTTTTGCGCTATTTTTATATATTCATCACGGCGCTGAAATAGCAAGCTTATTTTTAACAGGTTATGTGCTTGAAAAGGCGCTTTCAATCGATAATTTATTTGTCATTATGGCACTGTTTTCGTGGTTCAGCATTCCTGAAAATTATCGTCATCGATTACTTTACTTAGGCGTGATAGGCGCAATTATTTTCCGAGCTATTTTTGTCATCATTGGTACAGAATTATTAGCGCTAGGTCCTTGGATGGAATTGGTTTTCTCCGTCGCTGTTGCCTACAGTGGCATAATGATGTTAAAAAATCAAAATCATGACGAAACTATCAAAGATTACTCACACCATATCGCTTACCGAATTGCTAATCGTCTGTTTCCAACCTATCCCAAACTAGTTGGCCATCACTTTTTTTTGTCACAAAAACAAGTGCAAAATGAATTGACTAAACCAGAAAATAAAAATTTAAGCAATATCAATACGAATAAAGCGTTATATGCAACACCGCTTTTTTTATGTATTGTCGTTATCGAGCTAAGTGATGTCATGTTTGCTTTTGACTCCGTGCCAGCAGTTATTGCGGTGAGCCAAGAACCTTTAATTGTCTATAGTGCAATGATATTTGCTATTTTAGGTTTAAGAACAATGTACTTTGTATTAGAAGCGATGCAACAATATCTAGTACATTTAGGTAAAGCTGTTATTTGCTTATTATTTTTTATCGCTATCAAATTGGCTCTGAATGCTAGCAACCATTTGTTCGGATACGGGATCGATATAACCCCAACAATGAGTTTATATATTGTGTTAGGTCTATTAGCTTTAGGTATTATTGCAAGTTTTATCTGGCCTAAAAAGAATAAACCCGCAAACAATTCATAATATTAGGCAGGTGAAAAACCTGCCTAAATGTTAGATTTTACTGTCTTTTTAAACCACGAACACAATAACTTACCGCTAAAATAACAAACCAAATTGGTGTTGCTATAAGCGCTTGGCGGGTATCTGTTTCAAACGTCAATAATACAATTACGAAAGCAAAAAATGCCAAGCATACATAACACATTAAAACGCCACCAGGCATTTTAAATTTAGATTGCTGATGTAAATCCGCTTTTTTTCGATAATAGGCAATATAAGAAATCAGAATCATCGACCAAATAAACATAAATAAAATAGCGGAAATGGTAGTAACAATGGTAAAAGCTGCCATTACGTCAGGTACTAAATAAATTAAAACTACACCACCAAATAAACAGGTACAAGAAAACAGTAAACCATTGGCGGGGACAGATCTGCGCGATAATTTTCCAAAAGGTTCTGGAGCATCTTGTTTTTTGGCTAACCCAAATAACATTCGGCTTGTAGAGTAAATTCCACTATTGGCAGAAGATGCAGCTGAAGTTAAAACTACAAAATTAATAACACTGGCGGCGGCTGGTAAACCAATTAAGGTAAATAACTCAACAAACGGGCTTTTATTTGGCGAAATTAAAATCCAAGGTGTGACACTCATAATAATAATTAACGCAAAAACGTAAAAGAAAATAATACGAGCGGGTACCGAATTGATTGCTCGAGGTAGATTTTTATTTGGATCAACAGTTTCAGCGGCTGTAGTACCCACCAATTCAATACCAACAAAAGCAAAGATTGCAATTTGAAAACCAGCAAAAAAGCCCATTGAACCATGAGGGAAAAACCCACCATAATTCCATAAATTGGCAAAGGAAGCTGTTGTATTGGTCTGTTCTGAGTGAAAGGCAGTCAAAATCAAAACAAGCCCAACAACAATCAAGGCTAAAATTGCAACAATTTTAATCATTGAAAACCAGAATTCGGTTTCACCAAACATTTTCACTGTTAATAAATTCAACGTTAATAACACAATTACCGTCAATAGCATTGGGATCCATGCGTGTAATTGAGGAAACCAATGCTGCGCATAACCAGCAATAGCAACAACATCAGCTATTCCAGTGATTACCCAGCAAAACCAATAAGTCCATCCTGTAAAAAACCCCGCCCAAGGGCCTAACAGATCATTGGCAAAATCACTAAAGGATTTATATTTTAAGTTAGACAAAAGGATTTCACCCATGGCTCGCATAACAAAAAATAAAATAAAGCCAATTATCATATACACAAAAATAATCGATGGTCCTGCAAGACTGATCGTTTTACCTGACCCCATAAATAAGCCGGTACCAATAGCACCACTGATTGCGATTAGTTGAATATGTCGATTGGAAAGATTTCGTTTAAGATCACTGTTTGAAGATGTATCGCTCATCGCATTGATTACCTTTAAGTTTCAAAATTTCACACTACTATCCGTAGTGTAGGACTATAAAGTTTATACCGTCAAACCGCAAGCTTAATTGTTATGAAAACTTTTTATGGTAACATCACATTTAGTGGTAGTTTCTTATAATAGAATTGTGTAGCATAACCACCTATAATTTTATAACGTATTATAATGATTAATTAAGATGAAAGAAAATAACCGCTATTATCGAACATATATTGTATGCATTTTATTTGTACTTACCGTTTTAACTGGATGTCAAAGTAATGCAAAACGTCAATTTAAACAAGGACAACTGTACAAAGATGGTAAACTGAGTTCACCACTGAATGTTAGTCATCCAGATCTCGGGATCCCAGTCAATATTACCGATTATGTGCTTCAGGTTAACAAAATTAAATCTACATCCCCATCTTTATATCGAAAAAATGAACATATTTATAAAGCAATAGATAACTGGATTAACCGGTCGTTAGGGGCGGATGAATTTAACAAAGTTGGGCTAAATAGTTATGAAATGGCAGGTCAAGATGGTTATGGTAATGTCCATTTAACGGGGTACTATACCCCTGTCATCAAAGCAAGACACCAACCAAATGCAGAGTTCAAATACCCTATTTATAAAATGCCTGCAAAAAGTACTGGAAGATTACCAAATCGCGAACAAATTTATAATGGCGCTCTATCAGGAAAGGGTCTTGAAATTGCTTACAGCAATTCCTTAATGGATAATTTTATTATGGAAGTACAAGGAAGTGCTTACATTGATTTTGAAGATGGTACCCCTTTAGTTTTCTTCTGTTATGGTGGTAAAAATGGTCATGGTTATTCAAGCATAGGACGCTTATTAGTCGAACAAGGCGAAATCGATAAAGACAAAATGTCGATTCAAGCCATTAAAGATTGGGCTAAAAACAAAAGTGAAAAACAAGTCAAAGCGTTATTAATTCAAAATCGTTCATTTGTTTTTTTCAAACCTCAACCTAATGCTGAAGTTAAAGGTGCAGCAGCGGTACCACTGGTTGCCAATGCATCAGTGGCATCAGATAAATCACTTATTCCTATTGGCTCAGTTGTGTTAGTGGATGTTCCCTTACTTGATAACGATGGTCAATACCGAGGTCGTCGGGAAACGCGGTTGATGGTCGCGTTGGATGTTGGTGGCGCAATTAAAGGACAACATTTTGATCTTTATTTAGGAATTGGTGATAAACCAGGAAAATTAGCCGGATACTATAATCATTATGGCCGCGCATGGGTCATTAAACCCTAAATTATCAACATCGACGGCATCGTTAGAACCTGTTAGAATAAGCAAATAACAGTATATTTAAGGATAACTCATGAGATTATGCGATCGAGATATCGAAGCGTATTTACAAAGTGGTAAGCTAAAAATTACACCGCAACCAACAACTCATTGCATCAATGGTGCAACCGTCGATGTTAGATTGGGTAATAAATTTCGTACCTTTCGGGAACATACTACACCTTATATAGACTTAAGTGGTCCTAAAGAACAAGTATCAGCGGTTCTTGAACGCGTAATGAGTGAAGAAATGGTCCTTGCAGAAGGCGATGCTTTTTATCTTCATCCCGGTGAGTTAGCTTTAGCCGTCACGTTAGAGTCCGTCACTATTCCTGACGACTTAGTTGGCTGGCTAGATGGCCGTTCATCACTGGCAAGATTAGGATTGATGGTACATGTGACCGCTCACCGTATCGATCCTGGTTGGCAAGGACAAATTGTATTAGAGTTTTACAATTCTGGAAAAATTCCATTAGCGCTTAGACCAGGAATGACAATTGGTGCATTAAGTTTTGAAACATTAACTGGAAAAGCAGCAAGACCTTACAACAGCAGAAAAGATGCAAAATATAAAGATCAACAAGGTGCAGTTGCCAGTCGTATTGATAAAGACTAGCACGCTTAGTAGCTTATATTCTAAAGGAACATTAATATGATCAAAAAAATATTGGTTACGCTTTTAATTTTAATCCTCATTATTTCAATCGGCATTGTCTCATTAATCGTTTTTGTTGACCCAAATAATTTTCGAGGATTTATAACCGATACCGTCAAAGATAAAACAGGCTATGAATTAACTATCGAGGGAAATTTACGTTGGCACATTTGGCCACAAGTCAGTATCTTGACTGATTCGGTTAAGCTTTCTGATCAGGATGCAAAAAAACCTATCCTAACAGCAGATAATATGCGTTTAGATGTGGAATTATTCCCACTGTTTTCTAAAAAATTGACTGTCAAAAATGTATTTATAAAATCGGCTATTATTAATATTACCGATGAAAGTAAAGGATTGGTTTTTGAGAACAAAGAAGCTAACAAGCCAAACACTTCTAACGGTGAAATATCACAAACTAAACAACCAGCAAAACCATCGAGCTGGGCGTTTACATTTAATAAGCTTGAAGTAACTGATAGTACTGTTGTTATTCAACATAAAGATGATTTGATTAACTTTCGCAATATTAACTTAGCGATCGAGCAAAAATCAGATAGAAAAATGACAATTGATGTAAAGGGCAATGTTGATCGTAATCAACAAGATCTTTATTATGCTGCTAATGCTGATGTGGATTTAACGCAATATCCTAATAGCGCACTAATTGACTTGAAGAAGTTTGAATATACTTATAAAGGCATTACCTCATCGTTCAAAGCTCTAAAAGGCAATATAAATGGACTATTTAATTATCAACAAACAAATCCAATGCAAATAAGTAGTAAAAATTTATCTTTTTCAATCAATGAAAACAATTTTAATGGTGCATTTACTGCTATTTTAGACAACAAACCTGATATTGATCTACAGCTTAACTCAGATAAACTAAACCTATCGACTTTTTTAACCAATGATAAAAAAGTAAACGACAATATCACTATACAACAAACCCCGCCTGTTGTATCAAACGTTGAAAAAATTGAGAATGAGCTCAATTTTCTTAATAGCTTTAATGCTAAACTTAAACTCAATTTAAAACAATTAGATGCTAATAAAATCATATTGAATAATATCAATGTAAATATGGTCAATAATGATGGTGTAGCCACCTTTAATGATATCAATTTTGACTTTGCTAAAGGCCATGTAATGGCAACAGGTATCGCAAATGGTAAGCAAAAAAATACACTAATTAAATTAAGTCCTAAAATTAGTAATGTTGATCTGAATACTTTCTTTACCCAAATAGAAACACCTAATGATTTGCAAGGATCATTTAATGCAAATGGTGATTTAGAAGCGAACACATTAATAGCTAATCGACTATTAGAAAGTATCAAGGGTAACGTAGCAATCAATGTGACCAATGCCAGGTTAAATAATATTAATATCAATAATATTATTCAAAATGCAGCGGCAAAATATACCAAAGATATCTCTAATCCAGAAAATCAAAAAAACTATACTGAATTTTCTAATATCACAGCTAATGGATATTTAAGTAATGGTAATTTAGAACTAACAACGTTAGGCGCTAATTCTCAAACACTTGATGTCACCTCTGGATCAGGCAGAGTTGGTATGACTAAAAAAGATTTAGATGTTAACATGAATATTAAACTCTTAGGTGGCTGGAATGGTAAAAATGAAACCATTGCAAAACTACAAAAGCTAACTATACCGTTACATATTTATGGGCAATTTGCTAATCTGCATTACCAAATTGATTTAGAACAAGTCATTAAGGATTTATTCAGTGATAAGTTGCAAGACAAGTTAGATAAGCTACGCAATAAACTTGAAGGACGTAATTCAAAAGATGACTCTAAATCAAATTCTAAACAAAAAGCAGTAGATCTTTTAGAAGGTTTACTAACTAAATAAAAAATAAGACAAATGAATAACAAAAAAGGTGAGTATTATACTCACCTTTTTGTTTAGCAATTAAAAATAAAGCTACAAAATAAACTTACTCAGATCTTCATCTGCAACGAGTTTATCTAAATGCTCACCAACATACTTAGCATCAATTGTAACTGTTTGCCCATTAAGTTCACTCGCTTCAAACGAAACTTCTTCCATTAAACGTTCGAGCACGGTATGTAATCGACGAGCACCAATATTTTCATTTTGCTCATTTACTTGCCAAGCAGACTCAGCTATTTTACGTATACCATCTGTCGTAAAATCAATATTCACACCTTCTGTTGCCATAAGTGCTTTATATTGTACAGTGAGTGATGCATTTGGCTCAGTTAAAATACGCTCAAAATCTTCACTGGTTAATGCTTGTAATTCAACTCGAATTGGTAAACGCCCTTGAAGTTCCGGTATTAAGTCTGATGGGCTTGCTGTTTGGAATGCACCAGAAGCAATAAATAAAATATGATCAGTTTTTACTGAACCATGCTTAGTTGATACCGTGCACCCTTCAACTAAAGGTAATAAATCACGCTGCACCCCTTCACGAGACACATCTGGACCAGAAGAGTTACCACGCTTACAAACTTTATCAATTTCATCAATAAACACAATACCATTTTGTTCAACAGCTTCAATGGCTTGATGTTTGAGTTCTTCAGGATTAACTAATTTAGCTGCTTCTTCTTCAATTAACTGTTTAAATGCATCTTTAATTTTCATTTTACGTGGTTTAGTTTTTTGACCACCTAAATTCTGAAACATCGATTGTAATTGATTTGTCATTTCTTCCATGCCAGGAGGCGCCATGATTTCGACACCAATATTTACGCCTGCCACTTCAATTTCAATCTCTTTATCATCAAGTGCACCTTCACGCAGTTTTTTTCGAAAAGCTTGTCTAGCTGTTGAATCGTTATTATTTTCAACCTGTCCCCATCCATCTTTCGCTGGTGGAACCAGTACATCTAAAATACGCTCTTCAGCTAACTCTTGTGCACGATTGCGATTTTTTTCTATCGCTTCTTGGCGAATCATTTTGACAGCAGAATCGGTTAAATCACGAATAATGGAATCAACCTCTTTACCAACATAACCGACCTCTGTAAATTTTGTCGCTTCGACTTTAATAAATGGAGCATGGGCTAATTTCGCTAGCCTTCTAGCAATTTCGGTTTTACCTACCCCTGTTGGTCCAATCATTAATATATTTTTGGGTGTTACTTCATGGCGTAACGCTTCATCAAGCTGCATACGACGCCAACGATTACGCAATGCAATAGCAACAGAACGTTTTGCTTTATCTTGACCAATGATATGTTGGTTTAATTCGCTTACTATTTCGCGAGGAGTCATTTCAGACATAATAAATTTCTCTTAAATCGGATTAATTAATAATTAAGTTCTTCAATTGTTTGGAAGTTATTGGTATATACACAAATATCTCCCGCTATTGATAATGACTTTTGCACAATATCATGTGCAGATAATGAAGTATTATCCAGTAGCGCACGTGCTGCCGCTTGAGCATAAGGTCCTCCCGAACCAATAGCAATCAAATCGTCTTCTGGTTGAATAACATCACCTGTACCAGTAATAATTAATGAGGCACTTTCATCGGCAACAGCAAGCAATGCTTCCAATTTACGTAACATTCTATCGGTTCGCCAATCCTTAGCTAATTCTACTGCTGATTTAGTTAAGTGACCTTGATGCATCTCAAGTTTTCGCTCGAATAACTCAAAAAGCGTAAACGCATCAGCAGTACCACCTGCAAATCCTGCAATTACTTTGTTATTATATAATCGACGAACTTTACGGGCATTGCCTTTCATAATTATACGTTCACCAAGTGTCACTTGCCCATCACCACCAATAACCACTTGCCCTTCACGGCGAACACTGACTATTGTTGTCATATTCTGCTCCTTCTCTTACTTACAATAACTAAATTTGGAATGAATAGAGAATATATTGGGACGTTTAATTCGTTTTCAACATCTTTCAGTGAAAGATGTTGAAAATTTATTTTATGAAGAACAAAATTTGAGCATTAAGTTATTTTGGTTGGAATTCAAGAGTCATATTTTTTACTTCATTATACAGATTATTGGCAGGTCTTGGTATCACCGCAAGTTTGGTAGCGGCAAGCGCTTCGCGGCATAAAGCATCATCCCCACCTTTTGAAATTACATTAAGTAATAATCCATCGGGGGCAATTTGAATCTGCAAAACACAGTGTTGACCACTATAAACATTAGGAGGATTAATAAATTTATTACTTATTGCATTTTGTACTAATGACTTATATTTGTCTAATTCACCATCCGATACGCCTTTACGACTAGCGGTTGATCCCTGAGCATTTGAAGTACTTGGCGCACCTGATGAAGTTAATCCACCTAACAGATCATTTAATGCTTTATCATTTTTAGCTTGTTTAGCTTTTTCTGCCGCAGCTTTTTGGGCGGCGGCTTTTTCTGCTGCGGCCTTTTCAGCGGCAGCTTTCTCGGCTGCGGCTTTTTCAGCAGCGGCTTTCTCTGCCGCAGCTTTTTGAGCGGCAGCTTTCTCGGCTGCGGCCTTTTCAGCGGCGGCTTTTTCTGCTGCAGCCTTTTCAGCAGCGGCTTTCTCTGCCGCAGCTTTTTGAGCAGCAGCTTTCTCGGCTGCGGCCTTTTCAGCGGCAGCTTTTTCTGCTGCAGCCTTTTCAGCGGCAGCTTTCTCGGCTGCGGCCTTTTCAGCGGCGGCTTTCTCTGCTGCGGCTTTTTCAGCGGCGGCTTTCTCTGCTGCAGCCTTTTCAGCAGCGGCTTTTTCTGCTGCAGCCTTTTCAGCAGCGGCTTTTTCTGCTGCAGCCTTTTCAGCGGCAGCTTTCTCGGCTGCGGCCTTTTCAGCGGCAGCCTTTTCAGCAGCAGCTTTTTCTACCTCTTGCTGTTTTTGTTGTTCAGCAATTTTTAAACGCTCTTTCTCAAGATCCTTTAACCGTTGCTGTTCAGCTAATTGCTTTTCTTGTAACTCTTTAGCTTGATTTTCTAATTGTTGTTGTTTTTGTTTATCCGCCTTTTGTTGACTGGTTTGAGCTTGTAATTGCCTTTGATATTGTTCAGTCATAACCGATGGATCAACCATAATCGCATCAATTGATTGGCCATTAATACTACCATAATTAGCATTATCATCCTGTATAGCTCTATAGCCAAGAATGATAATTAATATTAAATGCAATAAAATAGATATTACAATTGGTACGCTTAATTGAGAATTTGGCTTATAAGACATTGCTGACATTTTTAACGTATTATTATGTTTAATTAAATTGGTTGAGTCATCAATCCAACAGATTTAACGCCTGCAGATTGTAATAAATTCAACGCCTTTATAATTTCTTCGTAAGGAACATTTTTAGCACCACCAACTAAAAAAACAGCTTTTTCGTTAAGTGAAATTTGATGCTTAACCTCGGCAACAATTTGCTCTTGAGGTAAATTTGATTGACGATCTTGATCAATGATCAATGCGTAAACGCCAACATCAGACACTTCAATGATGATTGGTTTATTATCTGAAGGTGAAACTGTTTTTGATTCCGACGCTTCAGGTAAATCAACTTCAACACTTTGACTGATAATGGGTGCAGTTGCCATAAAAATCAATACCAATACCAATAGTACATCCAATAATGGAACTATATTGATTTCGGATTTTGTGGAATAACGTGAACGTCTGCTCATAATTAATTACTTCCTAACAGCAACAGCTTGACGTTGTAAAATAGCTGAAAATTCATCAATAAAGTTTAAATAACTTTGCTCTATTCTACTGACGCTTAATGATAAACGATTGTATGCCAACACCGCAGGAATAGCAGCAAATAGCCCTATAGCGGTTGCAATCAATGCTTCTGCAATACCTGGTGCAACCATTTGAAGTGTTGCTTGTTTAACTGCACCTAATGAAATAAATGCGTGCATTATCCCCCAAACAGTACCAAATAAACCAATATATGGACTGATAGAACCAACCGTTCCTAAAAAAGG
Source organism: Gilliamella sp. wkB292 (assembly GCF_001690235.1). Taxonomy (NCBI): domain Bacteria; kingdom Pseudomonadati; phylum Pseudomonadota; class Gammaproteobacteria; order Orbales; family Orbaceae; genus Gilliamella; species Gilliamella sp. wkB292. The sequence goes on along the minus strand of NZ_LZGO01000063.1, from coordinate 38,853 downwards.
AATATGTAATTCTAAATTATCAAGTTCACGATTCATGGCCAGTCGCATTGAGCGAGATGCACCATCTAATGCCGCTTCTGGCATATTTGGATTAATTTGATATAGTCGAGAAAACTCTTTAAAACCCGAATAAAAAATATGTTCTGTACCACTAATATCTTCTTTATTGAATTTTGCTTTATCAAATAAAACATTTAATTCATCAGATGCCCAAAAACTATTTTCAAATTGATCAACTTGTTTTTTAGCTTTTCCTAAAATTTTACTACGTTGAAAAATAATAGCCCAAGACATAACAGAAAAGCTCAGTAGCAATATCATCACACATTGTACTAATAAACCTGCTTGTAAAAACAAATCAATAATATTAAGATTTTCCACTTATATAAACTCCGAAACTAATAACTTAGGAAGCCCACATGGCTTCATTTTAGTCATATCTACACATGCAATAATCACATCAGCAGTACTGATAGCTTGCTTGTTTTGATTAAAAATAGTCTGTTTAAAGATAATAGACGCCTTGCGAACTTGCTCAATGCTACTGCTAATTGTTAGCATATCATCTAAACGAGCTGGAAAGAGGTAGCTAATATCCATCTTTTTTACAACAAAAGCAATACCTTCTTGTAATAACTTTTGTTGACTAATATCAAGTTGTCTTAGCATTTCGGTTCTAGCTCGTTCGAAAAAAGCAAGATACCGAGCATGATAGACAACTCCACCTGCATCGGTATCTTCATAATAAACCCTTGCATTCCAATTAAATTGTTTCATATCCAAATATCACGTAAAAAAATTTGTTACTATTATATCTAAATATAAAATTCGCCGCACTATGATATAAAATTACTTAAATGAAAACAATTATCATTTGTGACTAATTCGATTATAGTGACAATTTTTAAATTAAAAAAAGGTGACGATAAGCCACCTTTTTAATTAACTTTATACTACTAACTTACTGATTATTTGACTCTTTATCACTACTAATATGTTCTACCCATAATCCAGTAACGGCAGATAACATACAAGCTGCAATAATGCCTACAAACCATAATACATAATACATATCTGTTCCTTAATAAAGAGAATGTTTATTATTTTCAATATGATTTTTATCAAGTCGTCCAAACATTTTAATATATGACCAGATAGTATATAAAAGCACTATTGGTAAGAAGATTAATACCACTACAAACATAATATTAAGTGTTAATTGACTTGATGTTGCATCCCATATAGTTAGACTTGCATTTGGCATAATGCTTGATGGCATAATAAATGGGAATGTCGCGATAGCATAAGTAAATAATACACATGCAATTGTTAATGACGATAAAATGAAAACTAATGCGTTTTTATTTAAACCAGAACAAAGGATAGTTAACAATGGCAAAACTACACCTAAAACAGGCACTAACCACAAAATTGGATAATTCATATAATTTGTTAACCATGATGTATCGGTAGATACAGTCTTCGCTAATGGATTAGAGGCTGCATTGTGATCAATAACACTTGTCACTTCATATCCATGAATACCAAAAGCCACCCAAACTCCAGCTAAAACAAAAGCAATGACTAAAATCAAACTCGCAATTTGAGTCGCTTTTCTTGCGCGCAAATAAAGCTCACCAGAGGTTTTCATTTGCAACCATGCTCCGCCATGAGCAACTATTAACATTAAACTAACGACGCCAGTTAATAGAGCAAATGGGTTAAGCAAACCGAAAAAGTTACCATCATAAAATACACGATAAGTATTGTCGTATCTAAACGGAACACCTTCTAGTAAGTTTCCAAATGCAACGCCAAATACCAATGCAGGAACAAAACTCCCAACAAAGATACCGCCATCCCATAAGTTACGCCATTTTGAATTTTCTAATTTACTACGATAATCAAAACCAATTGGTCTAAAAAATAGCGCACATAACACTAAAATCATCGCAATATAAAAGCCAGAAAATGAAGCAGCATAAGCCATTGGCCAAGCTGCAAATATACCTGCTCCACCAGTAATTAACCATACTTGGTTACCATCCCAGTGAGGTGCAATGGCATTTATCATAATACGGCGTTCTGTATCAGTTTTTCCGATAAATGGTAGCAAAATACCCACCCCCATATCGAATCCATCTGTGACAACAAAACCGATTAAAACAACACTAATCAGCACCCACCAGATGAAGCGTACAATTTCGTAATCAATCATTGTGTATACTCCCTATGCCCTATTCTGTTACCGGTTGTGTTTTTTCATAATGATAGTTGCCTGTACCTAAAGAACTCGGTCCCAAACGTGCAAATTTAAACATTAAGAACATTTCAGCAACTAAAAATAAGGTATAAAGACCACAAATCAATATCATTGTAAATAATACTTCACCTGGAGTTAATGACGAATTTGCTACACCTGTTGGTAAAATATCTTGAATAGCCCAAGGTTGACGACCGTATTCAGCAACAAACCAACCACACTCACAAGCAAGCCATGGGAATGGTAAAAACAACATTAATAAGCGATGTAACCAGCGTCTTTCTGTAATTTTATTTTTATAAGTGGTCCACAAAGCAAAACCAGTACCAAGAATCATCAATAATCCTAGACCAACCATACCACGGAATGCCCAAAATAGCGGCCAAACGGTAGGAATAGAATCCTCAGCAGCAGCTTTAATATGTTGTTCTGTTGCTTCAGGAATAGTTAAATTATCACGATCTGTAAAGCGTTTAACCAAATAGCCATAACCTAAATCAGCTTTATTATCTTCAAAAGCTTTTAATACGGCAGGATCTTGATCACCTTTTTGAATTTTTTCCAAGTTTGTATAGGCCAAAACACCATTACGAATCTTAGTTTCATTGGTATTTAAGATGTCTTTCAAACCAATAACTTGAGTATCTAATGAACGTGTTGTCATAATGCCCATAACATATGGAATCTCAATAGCGAATAAATTTTCTTTATTTTTTTGAGAAGGAAAAGCTATAACGTTAAATGATGCTGGTGCAGGTTGAGTTTCCCACTCACCTTCAATTGCAGCGAGTTTAGTTGGTTGAACAGTAGTCATTTCGTGACCAGCTTCATCACCCATAAACGCAACTAAAATCGACATGATAAAACCAAACATTGCCGCCACAGCAAAAGAACGTTTGGCAAAAGCAACATCACGTTTTCTAAGTAGATAGTATGAACTAATACTTAAAACAAAAATAGCACCAGTTAAATAACCTGCTGCAACAGTATGAACAAATTTATATTGCGCAACAGAATTAGTAATTAACTCAAAAAAGTTCGCCATTTCCATTCTAGCATTGATAGGATTAAATTCAGAACCAACAGGGAATTGCATCCAACCATTAGCCACTAATATCCACAATGCAGAAAGATTTGAACCAAAAGCAACGCACCAAGTAACCAATAAGTGCTTACCTCGACTTAATCTATCCCAACCAAAAAAGAATAGACCAACCATTGTTGATTCTAGGAAAAATGCCATTAAACCTTCAATAGCTAGTGGTGCACCAAAAATATCCCCCACATAGTGTGAGTAATATGACCAGTTCGTGCCGAACTGAAATTCCATTGTCAAACCTGTGGCAACACCCACGGCAAAATTAATACCAAAGAGTTTTCCCCAGAATTTGGTCATATCTTTCCAAACTTGCTTACCACTTACAACGTATACTGTTTCCATAATTGCTAACAAAAACGCTAAACCAAGCGTTAATGGTACAAAGATGAAATGATACATTGCAGTGAGTGCAAATTGGAGGCGTGATAGTTCAACTATATCAAACATATTTGCTCCCTACTCCATAAATGCTCACTAAATTAATATCGTTATTGCTCGATATTGTACATCAATATTTTAAAATATAATTTGACGGATATCAAAAAACTACATATTAAATTGTTTTTTTACAACATCACCGATATCAGCCAAACTACTAACAACAGTTATACCGGCAGCTTGTAGCGTTCTGGTTTTTTCTTCAGCAGTGCCTTTATTACCCGAAATAATTGCACCAGCATGCCCCATACGTTTACCAGATGGTGCAGATACCCCTGCAATATAACCAATAACAGGTTTAGAGACATGTTTTTTAATATACTCAGCGGCTTCCTCTTCGGCGCTACCACCAATCTCACCAATCATAACAATAGCTTCGGTTTTAGGGTCTTGCTCAAGTAATTTTAAAATTGAAATAAAATCACTACCCGGAATAGGGTCACCACCAATCCCGACACAAACTGATTGACCTAACCCGATGTCGGTAGTTTGTTTAACTGCTTCATAAGTTAAAGTACCCGAACGGGAAACAATGCCTATTTTACCGGCTAAATGAATGTGACCCGGCATAATACCTATTTTACATTCATCAGGAACAATAATTCCCGGGCAGTTAGGTCCAATCATGACAGTATCGGTTTGTTTTAGTTTTTCTTTAACTATTAACATGTCTAAGGTTGGAATACCTTCTGTAATACAGACAATTAATTTAATGCCGGCATCAATTGCTTCTAAAATTGAATCTTTACCAAATGCGGCTGGTACATAAATAACACTTGCAGTAGCTCCCGTGGTTGCAACTGCTTCTTTTACGGTATTAAAAACGGGTAAACCTAAATGCTGAGTTCCGCCTTTCCCTGGTGTTACACCACCAACTAATTTAGTGCCATAGGCTAGTGCTTGCTGTGAATGAAAAGTTCCTTGGCTGCCAGTAAATCCTTGGCAAATAACTTTGGTATCTTTATTAACTAAAATTGACATAATTTCCGTTCTCCACTCTTTCTTATTATGCAACAGCAACTATTTTTTGTGCAGCATCAATTAAACTTTTTGCAGTAATAATATTTAACTGACTTTCAGCTAATATATCTCGAGCAATCTCTGCATTATTACCTTCAAGGCGGACAACAACGGGAACCGCAAGACCTATTTCTTTTATTGCGCTAATAATTCCATCAGCAATTAAATCACATCGAACAATACCACCAAAGATATTGACTAAAATTGCTTTAACATTTTTATCAGATAAAATTAATTTGAATGCTTCAGATACACGCTCTTTAGTCGTGCCACCACCGACATCTAAAAAGTTAGCCGGTTCACCGCCATATAATTTGATAATATCCATAGTAGCCATGGCAAGACCAGCACCATTAACCATACAGCCAATATTACCTTCTAAAGATACATAGCTAATTCCCTGTTTGGCTGCAATTGATTCGCGTTCATCTTCTTGTGTGGTATCTCTTAGCACATTTAAATTTGGATGTCTAAAAAGCGCATTATCATCAATAACAATTTTCGCATCTAAACAAATCAGCTCTTGAGAATCAGTAATCACTAAAGGATTTACTTCAGCTAAAGACACATCGTTTTCTAAAAAAAGTGTAGCTAGATTGACAAATAATTTAGCAAATTGATTAATCAGCTTACCTGATAAACCCAATTTAAATGCAAGTTCACGACCTTGATACGCACAAGGTCCGGTTAAAGGATCAAGTGAAATTTTATGAATTAGATGGGGTGATTTTTCAGCGACACTTTCAATATCAACCCCGCCCTCTGTAGAGGCCATAATAACTACTCGTTTAGAACTTCTATCAATTACTGCACCTAAATACAGTTCTTTATCTATATTCGATGCTTTTTCAATGAGAATTTGATTAACCGGTTGACCTTTAGATGTAGTTTGATAAGTCACTAAATGCTTACCCAGCCACTTTTCAGCAAACTGTTTGATTTCATTAAAATCGTGTGTACAAATCACGCCACCTGCTTTACCACGACCACCAGCATGAACCTGACACTTAGCCACCCAAGCTTGAATATCTGCTTGAGACGCCAATTTAGCTAAGGTATCTTGTACTTCATCAATTGAGTTACAAACATAACCTTCTGGAACAGGTAAATTATATTGCTTAAAAAGATATTTTGATTGATACTCGTGCAGGTTCATAAATAAATTCCATAACTTAAGTTATTATTAAATTTTCAACAATTCTAATCCAAGATCAATCAATTGTGTAGAAAAATAATATGGTATGATGATTGTAATTGAGAATTATTGCTGATAACAGGTGACAATGATATACTCAAAAAATATTTTTTATATTGTAAAACAGTGAAGGTACAAATATGGCAAACGTCGGTATTTTTTTTGGTAGTGATACAGGTAATACAGAGAATGTAGCTAAACAAATCCAACTCATTTTAGGAAGTGAACAAGCAGATCTTTTTGATATTGCAAAAACCACCAAAGAACATATAGAAAAATATGATTATCTTTTTTTCGGCATTCCGACTTGGTATTATGGTGAATCACAAGCAGATTGGGATGATTTTTTTCCTAATCTAGAACAAATTGATTTTAATGGTAAAACCGTTGCTATTTTTGGTTGTGGCGATCAAGAAGATTATGCTGAATATTTTTGTGATGCAATGGGAACAATACGCGATATTATTGAACCTAAAGGCGCAAAAATTGTTGGGCATTGGCCAACTGACGGATACAACTTTGAAGCGTCTAAAAGTTTAGTTGACGACAACCATTTTGTTGGATTAGCGATTGATGAAGATCGTCAACCTGAATTGACTGAGCAACGTATTTCAACTTGGGTAAATCAAGTAAAAAGTGAAATGAATATTTAACCTATCAAAGTGATTTATTTTATTTTCCGTACTTAATCTTATAATACAACTGATTAACTAACTAAACTGGAATGCAATATGACAAATCATGATAACGATAATAACGCTGCGCTAAAAAGCGCAGGTTTGAAAGTTACTTTACCAAGATTAAAAATTTTAGAGCTATTGCGTGATCCTTCATGTCAACATATCACAGTCGAAGATCTTTATAAAAAGTTACTTGATATGGGTGAAGAAATTGGACTTGCCACAGTTTACCGTGTTTTAAATCAATTTGATGATGCGGGTATTGTTACACGTCATAATTTTGAAGGTGGACGAGCGGTTTTTGAGCTCGCAACTCAAAAACACCATGATCATTTAATATGTTTAGATTGTGGCGAAGTATTTGAATTTCGTGATGAAATTATTAATACTAGGCAAAAAGAAATTGCCGAACAATATGGCGTTAAATTAACGTTCCATAGTTTGTATCTTTACGGTCATTGCCAATCAGGAAATTGTAAAGCACATCCCGAACTTCATACCAAAAAATAAGGCCTATTATTAATAGGCTTTTTTTCTTATTTAACTCTTAATAAGTATCTCATCTATCAGGTTAATAATTACATGAAACAACTTTTGAATTTTATTCCACTGATTTTCTTTTTTGTCTTTTTAACAATGTATGATATTTTTGCTGGCGTTCAAGCACTCATGATCTCAGCAACCATTGCTTTTCTTATTATTCTCGTTATTTATCGAAAAATAGATAAAGTAGAGTTGTTATCATACCTGATGATCATGATTTTTGGTGGTTTTACATTATATACTCGTGAACCCAATATCATTAAATGGAAAGTGACAATCATTAATTTTATCTTTGCTTCTGCTTTATTAATTAGCCAATTTATTTTTAAAAAAAATCTTTTACAGAAAATGCTTGGTAAAGAGTTGCAATTAAATTTAGCTGTCTGGAACAGACTAAATTTGTTATGGATAGTATTTTTCATTTCGTGTGGAGTCATCAGTTTAATCACAACTTATTATGCTCCTGATGAATTTTTTTGGATTTTCAAAGTATTTATTTTACCCGGTGCCTCTTTACTATTATCATTAATATCTGGTATCTATATTTATCGAAATTTAAATAAAAACGCTAGTACCGAGTAAAATGTTATAACTAAGGCTTTCATCATGAAACAAGACACAACTAATCCTAAAGGACAATTGGTATTAAGAACACTTGCGATGCCTGCTGACACAAACCCACATGGCCATATTTTTGGTGGTTGGATTATGTCACAAATGGATCTAGCTGGCGGAATTTTATCAAAAGAGATCGCCAGAAACCGTGTAGTAACAGTCAATGCAAGTAGTATCACATTTTATAAACCGGCAATGGTAGGCGATGTTGTCTGTTGTTATGCTCATTGTATTAAAACAGGTAAAACCTCAATCACTATAGGCATTGAGGTTTGGGTAAAAAAAGTACTCGACACATCAGACACCCCTCAACGTTTTTGTATTACTGACGCAGTATTTACTTATGTATCAGTTGATAAACATAACAATCCTAAGCCATTACCTGAAATTTTTCAGCATTATGATTGTAGCAAAGATCCCATTAGTCAATTAAACTTAAGCAATAGTTAACTAATATGCAATATACTTCATTTCATGCCTTAATTAGTTCATTAATCTTCTTCGTTTATTGGTTGATAATCGTTGCAGTAACTTTACGGATAGTGTTTAAGCGTAGGCCAACAACTTATGTCATTGCTTGGATGCTGGTCATTTACATCTTACCTATCGTTGGAATTATTCTTTATTTTTCACTTGGTGAAGCACATTTAGGCCAACAACGCGTTAAACGTGCGCAAAAAATGCGACCAATCATTGCTAATTTTATCAATCGAATTAGTGTATTTTCTGATATTTTTACCACCAAAGTTAGCCAAGTAAGTAAACCCATTTTCCAACTTTGTAAACATCAAACCGGACTTGATGGTATAAACGGTAACCATATCGAACTGCTTAGTGACACCGATACCATATTTGATAAACTCATTGAAGACATTAATCAAGCCACTTCTAATATTGAAATGGTTTTTTATATTTGGAACGAAGGCGGTCGAGCAGATGATGTTGAAAGCGCACTGATTTCTGCCACAAAACGAGGTGTAACATGTCGTTTAATGGTTGATTCAGCTGGTAGCCGCCATTTTCTTAAAACTAATGCAAGCAAAAGAATGCGAGCTGCTGGTATTATAATTGTTGAAGCGCTTAAAGTTAATTTACTGCGCTTTATGTTTAGACGGCTCGATCTTCGCCAACATCGTAAAGTGGCTATCATTGACAATTATATTTCATACACAGGTAGTATGAATATTGTTGATCCACGCTTTTTTAAACAAAATAAACATGTTGGTGAATGGGTCGATGTCATGGTAAGAATGCGTGGACCTGTAACGACCTTAATGGGCGCAATTTATGCTAGTGATTGGGAATTAGAAACCGGTACAGATTTAGCTTTACCGCAAATTACCGACTTTGCAGAGCCGCCAGAAGAGAAAAAGCATATCATGCAACTTATTGCTTCTGGCCCTGGTTATACGGAAAACATGATCCATCAGGTGCTACTTACTGCTATTTATTCAGCACAAGAGCAAATTATTTTCACCACACCTTATTTAGTACCAAGCGATGATATTTTACATGCAGTTTGTACTGCTGCACAAAGAGGTGTTGAAGTAATTATCATTGTTCCTAAAAAGAATGATTCATTAATGGTCAAATGGGCAAGTCGAGCTTTCTTTTCAGAACTGCTCGATGGTGGTGTAAAGCTATATCAGTTTAATAATAACTTATTGCACACAAAAAGTGTGTTAATTGATAACCAGTTAAGCTTAGTTGGTACTGTAAATTTAGATATGCGCAGTTTATGGTTAAATTTTGAAATTACCACCGTCATTGATGATGCTGAATTTGCCCAATCGTTATCTAACCTTTTACAAAAATATTTAGCGCAATCAGACGAAGTAAATATCGAAACGTGGAAACAACGACCAATTTGGCAGCACGTAGTTGAACGGCTCTTTTACTTTTTTGCTCCATTACTGTAATTGGTTATATTTAATTACAGTAATTTAATAGCCATTTTGTGATAAATCAGGTACAAATCGATTGTCGCCAATCCGAAAAACAGACGTGCTAATTGAGCCATCATCTTTTAATTTAATTTCGCGCCAGCCTGGCGCATCTTTATCTGCTAACTGAAAATCATAGCTATTTGGTTTAAATTGAACACAAGTTGATGGTGTTGAAAACGCTAAGCAGTGATGCCATAAATTATCTTGCTCTTGATGAATATGCCCCCATCCCACCCCTTTTATTTGTTGGTAACATTGGATAATTTGTTCCAATTGATGACTATTTTTTAATATATGTTGATCAAGCCAATGACAACTGGAGGATATAGGATGATGATGCAAAAAAACCAATGCATTCTTATCTGGGTATTGGGCTAAAGTATGTTGTAAAAATTCAAGCTCTATATTGCTTAAAAAGCCATAAGCTTGCCCTTCAACTTGGCTATTAAGAAGAATGATTATCCATTTATCACCAAGTGATACAACCTTATTATCAGCTAAATTATAATCGGCAAAAACAGACTGCATATAGCCATAGTTATCATGATTGCCAGCTAACCATACACAAGGCGTTTTTAAACTTATAATTTGCTCTGCAAAACGTTGATAAGCAGTTTTTGATCCATCTTGTACAAAATCGCCAGTTGCTACAATTAAATCATACTTTCTTTTCGTACTTTTTATTTCATCTAACACCGCTAAAAAACTTGCATTTGAATTTACGCCAAGTAATGCACTATTATCATCTGAAAAAAGATGCATATCGGTAATTTGTAATATTTTGGCGTGTTGTTTATTTTGTGTTGGAAGCTGTAAAAGTGATTCCAAAATTCACCTCAATTATTCATTAATACATTACAGTTAATGACGGAAATAGCAAAACCTAGGGGTGTAGCGAGTGATATAATTTTTATTATAAATCCTAGCGTTATATTAAAGTGTAAAATAGATCACATTTTAATGAAAGAAATAATTAAATGTGATCAACAATACTCATTACATCCACTCATTTTTTAATCGATGATGATTAAGTTGTAACCACTGTAGTGCAATAATCGAAGCCGCATTATTAATTAAACCATCTTCTACCCATTGGTAAGCTTGTTCTCTGCTCACTACATGGACTTTAATATCTTCGTTTTCTTCAGCTAATCCATGAACGCCTTTTGCTGTCGTTGAATCAACCTCACCAACCAAAATATACAATTTTTCAGTTAGACCACCAGGTGAAGCCAGATAACTTGTAATTGGCATACAACGACCAACTTCAATCCCTGCTTCTTCCATAGCTTCGCGCCTTGCAACATCTTCACAAGATTCATTTTCATGATCCATCATGCCGGCAATCAGCTCTAACATCCATGGTGTATCTTGAGTTTCAATAGCAGCAATACGAATTTGTTCAATTAAAACAACTTCATCACGTTTAACATCATAAGCTAATAACACGACAGCGTGACCACGTTCTAAAATTTCTCTAGTGACAAATTCACTAACAGAACCATCGAATTTGCGGTATTGAAAACGATATTCAAGTAATGAAAAAAAACCCTTATACAAAACTCGTTTAGTTAGATTGAACACATCGTTTTTGTTGAAATGGACAGGATTATTGATAATTTTCATATTGTTTCTCAATTTTAAGCTAAATTTTAATAAAAAGTGCGAATGTTACATAAACTATGCTTACTATATGCTAATTATCTGTTAAAATCACTTAAATCAACGTACTATTATATTTTAATGTTTCTTAAAAGAGATAATTGATGAAAAAAACGCTAACTTTTCTAATCGGCTTAACATTAAGCCAAGCAGTTTTTGCTGAAAATTTGGTTCAGGTTTATGAACAAGCCAAAGAAACGAACCCTGATTTACGAAGTTCATTAGCCGATAAAGACAAAGCTTATTCAGCAATTTCTGGCTCTCGAGCAAGTTTATTACCACAAGTTGGGTTAAGTGCTTCTTACGGTGTAACACATGGTCGCCGTGATACTAGTGGACAAAAAAGCAAAAGTGGTAATTTATATCAAGTCACTTTATCACAAAGTATATTCAATTTTGCTAATTGGAAAAATTTAGATATTACAAAAAAACAAGCGAGTATTGCGGATATCACCTATCAATACCAAGGGCAAACATTAATTTTAAATACTTCAGTTGCTTATTTTAATGTGTTAAAAGCGCTTGATGCATTAAGCTTTATCGAAGCTCAGAAAAAAGCCATTGGTCGTCAATTAGAACAAACCCAGCAACAACATCAAGTGGGTTTAGTGGCTATTACAGATGTACAAAATGCTAAAGCTAATTATGATTTAACCGTTGCACAACAAGTTAATGCATTAAATGATTTAAATAACGCCATTGAAGACTTACGGCAAGTCAGCGGTCGTTTTTATTCCCAGTTAGCAAGTATTAATACCAATACGTTTAAAACTGAAATGCCAACTCAAATCGGCGCATTGTTAAAACAATCAGAAACATCAAATCTGAATTTATTAACAATGAAATTAAATCAAGATATCGCGCGCGATCAAATCAAGTTAGCACAATCTGGTTATATGCCAACAGCAAGTGTTGATGCATCGACAAATCTCAATAAAACCGACCGATATGGTAATTATAGTTCTGCTGGCACACCTGCTGCCCGTAATGGTAAAAGTTATTCGGGCAGTAACTATGTTGGCGTGAGTGTTAGTATGCCAATCTTCTCGGGCGGTGCAACCATGTCTCAAGTTGAACAAGCGCAACACAACTTTGTCAGTTTTAGCGAAAAACTTGAAAGCACCAATCGTAGCGTGATCAATCAAGTTCGTTCTTCTTATAACAACATTTCGTCATCTATCAGTGCAATCAAAGCTTACCAACAAGCGGTTGTCTCTGCGGAAAGTTCATTAGAAGCAACCACATCAGGATACCAAGTTGGAACACGTACTATTGTTGATGTATTAAATGCCACAACTCAGCTTTATAGTTCTAAGCGCAACTTATCTGATGCTAAATATACTTATTTAACGAGTTTATTGCAGTTGAAGTATGCAGTTGGAACATTAACTGCTGATGACTTAGTTTACCTTAACAATATGTTAGGAAAAGAATTAAGCACAACAGTGACAATCAAATAAATAGTAGTTTAAATCCGTTTAAACTATTAACTAAAAAGGCGACTTAGTCGCCTTTTTTTGTTATCAATATTTTAACTAGTGATTATATTATCCCACTTAGACTCCGTCATATCGACCAATATACATATAGTAAACAACATCGAATAAGCTAAGCCATCTTATCCACTATAAATTCAATAAACATCTTTAATTTCAACAACTGGCGTTTATCCGCTGTATAAAGTAGATGAACTTCTCTAGGTGGTGGTAAATACTCCTGTAGAATGGGTAATAATTTATGTTGTTTAATTGCTTCACTTAGCATTGACTCAGGTAACATCGTTACTCCCAATCCTTGAATTGCGGCTTGTGCTAACGCAAAGGTATCATTACTTTGTAACATTCCGGATATAGGAAGATTAATCACTTGACCATTGACTTTAAAAGACCAAAGATGATCTTTTCTTGTTGGATTAACATATTGATAAATTAAACATTGGTGTTTTTTTATATCATTGGGTACTGATGGTATTCCATATTGAGCCAAATAACTTGGCGCAGCAGCAAAAATAAGTTGAAAAGATTTGAGTTTACGAGCAATTAGGCTTGAATCATCTAATACCCCGATACGAAATACAGCATCAAAATCATCCTGCACTAAATCAACATAGCGATCACTTAATTGAAGATCAATATTTACTTTGGGATAACGCTTCATAAAACAGCTAATAACTGGAATTAAATTGAAATGACCAAAACTGACTGGCGCACTGATCCTTAATCGACCATTAGGTTCTTCACTAAATTGCTGGGCAAGATTTTTTGTTGCTTTAACTTCATCAAGAATAAACAAACACCGCTCATAATACTGTTTGCCAAATTCAGTTAAATGCTGTGAACGTGTTGTTCGATTAAGTAGCTTTAAACCAATGTATTTTTCTAGGTAAGAAATATATTTAGTGACCATTTGAGGTGAAGTATTTAACGAAACAGATGTAGCAACAAAAGATCCTGTTTTTACTGTCACAACAAACGCTTCCATGCACTTTAACAAATCCAATTATCAACTCCCAGTTGTTAATAAATCAATTATTATCGTATTTATTATCTATTATTTTATAAAGATAATACAACTACTTTATTTATTCAGAGGAAATATAAAATGAAAAAAATATCGATTATTGGCGCTGGCTTTATTGGTCAAGCTTGTGCAAAATTATTTATAGAATCTGGGTATCAAGTTATGCTAAGCAACTCAAGAGGAAAAAATACACTTTTCAGCGTAGCAAGCTCGATAGGTTGTCAAATCGGCAGCCAACAAGAAGCCATAGAATTTAGTGATATTATCGTAACTGCAATACCTTTTGCTAACTATAAACAGTTACCAACAGATTTGCTAAGTAACAAAATTATTATTGATACCATGAACTACTATCCTGATAGGGATGGTCATTTTGAGTTATTGGATAATCATCAAATAACAACCAGCGAACTTGTCGCTCAACACCTTAACCAATCGAAAGTAGTCAAAGCATTTAATGCTATTCTTGCAAAAGATATCGTTAAAGATGCTAAACCAAATGATAAAGTTAACAGAAGAGCGCTGCCTGTCGCTGGTAATGATATGCCAAGCAAACAGGTAGTTTGTCAGTTGCTTGACCAAATTGGCTATGATTATATTGATGTTGGCAATTTGTCAGAAAGCTGGCGATTTGAACGAGCTAAACCTGCTTATTGCATTTCACTTAATCGTGAACAATTAAAAGAAGCTTTAGCAAAAGCGACCAAAGAAGGTGAATTACCACATAATTCATGGAAATCTTAAATTAAGGGATACAATTCAATTATCTTTAATGCTTTAATATTAAAAAAAATGGCAATTAACCGTTTTATTTAATTACTAGACAAATTAAATTTAATAATCGTTTTAATGGAAATAAAATATGAATATGACAGATAAAAGATACACAGCTATAACAGGTGCGAGTTCTGGTATAGGTTATGCAACAGCACTTGAATTTGCTAAACGCAATAAATCCCTTATTCTTATTGCAAGAAGGGAAGAACAATTAATTGATCTTAAAAACAAAATTGCAGAGACCAACCCAGCGGTCGATGTCATTATAAAATTATGTGATTTATCCGTAGCCAGTAATGTACATTCACTTTTTCAAGATCTTGATCAATATTTTATCGAGACTTGGATTAACAATGCGGGTTTTGGCAATTATGGAAGTGTTAAAGAGCAGGACTTAAATAAAATTGAATCAATGCTACATTTAAATATTGAAGCATTAACAATTCTATCAACACTTTATGTCCGTAAATACCAAGATCAAGCGAATACTCAAATAATTAATCTTTCATCAAGAGGCGGATACACAATAGTACCAAATGCAGTCACATACTGTGCAACTAAATTTTATGTTAGTGCATTCACTGAAGGTTTAGCTCACGAATTAAAACAAGCTAAAGCGCCATTACAAGCTAAAGTCCTTGCGCCTGCTGCAACCAAAACAGAGTTTGGACAAAAAGCTAACAATGTCACCGATTATGACTACAATAAAAGCTTTGCAAAATATCATTCAGCCGAACAAATGGCACAATTTTTGTTGGCGTTATACGATAGTGATAAAGTCGTTGGTGAAATTAGCACTAAAGACTTTTCATTTTCACTTAAAGATAGCATATTCCCATATTCAGGCAATCCAGCTGAAAATCAAAAATAGTAAGATGATGCCATATTACTATTGAATGATATTTGAAAAAAAACTAACTCAAAACCATAACATTGTTATCGTTTTGAGTTTTTTTAAATCTAATTCAAATAAATGGTATCTTAAACAGCTAATGCCTAAAAAACCTAATATTACATCTGAATTAAATTCATCAGTGAGCCAATTTTAGCAAACCTTTCTTCAACTTTCTTAGCTGCACCATCTAATGAATATCCATCATCAATCAATTCTTGAATAAGAATTATCTTTTTAATATTGGCTAAATCAAATTGGCGAGATTTAGATTGCGGGTCAACTGTTTTAATGATGCCTTTTTCTTCCCAATAACGTAATTTCCTTACTGGAATTTTAGTCATTTCAGAAACTTCCCCAATACCAACAATCACAGTTGATAAAAAGTCATCATACGTATTTTTTAATGAATTATCACCCATGTCGAAAACCTGCTTATATTCAAAATAAACGCTTATTATAAGGCACAATATCTTTAAACAACAAATAATGTTGCATTTAAGATAAAAATGACTCTATAATTCAATAATTGTATTTTAACTACAATTATTGAACATTTAGAGCTTAACATGAAATATAAATTAATTATAGGTACCTTTTACATTCCTCTTATTGCACTGGCCGTTGTGAGTCAACTTTATATATTAATGCCTGTCTCAACCAATCTACTACTTTTTGTTACTCACGCAAGTGCCGATAATATTGGATTATTAACCACCTTTTTTGGCATTTTCTACGCTATCGGACTGATTGTCTGGGGAAGTTTATCAGACAAAATCGGCAAGGATCTCTCTCTAATCATTGGTCTGCTATTACTTGCCTGCGTTAGTTTTATCTTACCACTGTTACCAAACTACTATTTACTACTGCTTACTCGTTCAGCTCAGGGATTTTGCGCCGCCTCGTTTCCGCCTGTTGCTTTAGCGTGGATTTCGATTAACTTGCCTGACAGCTCAAAATCTAAAGCGATATCAATAATTAGTTGTGCATTTTTACTTGCAGCAACAATTGGGCAATGGTTAGGGTCGTTATTGATTTCAAACTCACTGTTCTATGCAATGTGGTTTTTAGGCGGTATTTATGCATGTGGTGCCACTATTTTTTACGTCTATCACTTAAAAAGCGAAAAAAATAATCTGGCCGTACCAAATACAACGCTTATTTCAATATTGTCTAAGTTACCAACTATACTGATCAATAAAAAATTGTTTCCAGTATATCTCTGCTCATTATTCGTTTTACTCGGTTTTGTTGCACTTTATTCCGTATTGTATCGTAGTTCGCTTATCAGCCATATTCCAACTTTAAGAAGCATTGGTATTGTTGCTATGTTATTTAGTTTAACCGCAAGTTATCTATTTAAAGTGATCAAACCCGCATATGTGCTAGCAATAGCGCTTTGCTTAATGGTATTAACATTATTGATACAGGCATTTTTTATAAATGATCAAATTAACACGTTATTTTTCCTCTATCTCTCTCATTTCATATTCATCATTGGTCTTGCCTATGCTATTCCTTCTATGATTGTATATGTAGCAACACAATCAGAGATCAAAGATAGAGGTATTGCAACATCACTGTATACTTGTATTTTGTTTATTGGTGTAAGTCTTGGGGCATTTTTACCGTCTTTAATTAACCCTTTTATACTAATAACCGCGCTTTCTCTTTTACTTTTACTCTGCGCAATCCAACTCATCATCAATTTAACCCTCATCATTAGGAATTGATTTATGATAAAACGATTAATCAAACTGACACTAATTTTTAGTTTTTGTTATTCAACATGCTATGCTCAACAATTGCACCAAACAAAGGAAAATACGATGGCCTTAACCGAGTTAACAAACATTAGTACCCAAGCTGCACCCAATTTACAACAATTATTAGATAATAATGAACGTGATTTTAAGTTAGTTTTAACTATTGAAGCAAAGCACAATAAACAACCAGTGACACTATATCGTTTTGAACCGCAAGAAACCATGCAACTTAATAACCAGCATATCTCATTTTTATTGGATAATAATACTGGGAAATTAGCAGGATTTGTTAGATTATTGCCGAAATATCAATCATCTAAAACGCAAGTAGATAAAGATAAAGCATTATCAATAACACTTAAATTTCTAGAAACTTATGCACCCGATTTATTAAACAACTTTAACAATAATTGGATAGATACGCATGATGAACAAATCATCGTTGACGGAAAAAAAGTGACGTTGACAGGTATGAAGGTAAAATGCCGTGATTTAAATACAGGTCTTTACTTTTGGACAATTATTGCACCCGACGAAACAGTAATGGTTTTTGAAAGGGATGTTGAATGGGACTTTATTCGTGCAGGTCGTCAAACACAAAAATGGTTGCACGATAGCTGGTTAAGTAAAAACTTATAATTCAACTAACCATCGTAGTGAGGTGCAATTTCATTTAAATATCTACTTAAAAACATCTTAACAAGCTTTTACGTTTAACTTGTTAAGATGTGATTAATATAAACAGTTACGAAATTCGCATACCCGGTTTTGCTCCGCTATCTGGCGATAATAAGTAAACACCTTCTCTATCGTCTTTACCACTTGCACAAAGTACCATCCCTTCTGAGATACCAAAGCGCATCTTACGCGGAGCCAAGTTGGCAATCATAATGGTTAATCTACCAACTAAAACCGCTGGATCAGGATAGAACTGTTTAATGCCCGAAAATACGTTGCGAGTTTCGTCACCAATATCAAGTGTTAACTGCAATAACTTATCAGAGCCGTCAACTACAGTTGCATTTTTTATTAAGGCAACGCGCATATCAACTTTGGCAAAATCATCAAAATTGATAGTTTCAGCAATAGGTTCGGCGACTTTTTCTTTAGCTGGCGTCGCTAATGCAGCTTGTTGTTTTGTTTCGTCAATCATAGCAGTAATTTTATCCATATCGATACGATTAAATAGGGCTTTAAATCGGTTAATAGTGTGTCCAATTAAAGGTTGATTAATCGAATCCCACGCTAATTGGCTACCTAAAAATTCTTCGGTGCGCTGTGCTAATGACGGCACGATTGGTTTTAAATAAGTCATCAAAATACGGAATAGATGAATACCCATTGAGCAAATATCTTGTAGAGTTTGCTCCTGCCCCTCTTGTTTAGCAACTACCCATGGCGCTTTTTCATCAATATAGCGATTGGCTTCATCAGCCAGTGCCATGATTTCACGTATTGCTTTCCCTGATTCACGTTGTTCAAAGTAGTCAGCAATCACGATTGATTTTTCGACAAATAACGCATAAAGTTCGGGTTCAGCAAGATTATCAGACAATTTACCGTCAAAACGTTTGCTGATAAAACCTGCCGAACGCGAGGCAATATTCACCACTTTATTAACTAAATCACTATTTACACGTTGCACAAAATCTTCTAAGTTTAAATCGATATCATCGATATGTGGCGATAATTTCGCTGCATAATAGTAACGCAAACAGTCAGGATCTAAATGTTTCAAATAGGTGCTTGCTTGGATAAAGGTGCCACGTGATTTAGACATTTTAGCGCCATCGACTGTCACATAACCATGTACAAAAATATTGGAAGGTTTACGATGTTCGCTACCGTCTAACATTGCCGGCCAAAACAAGCTATGGAAGTAAACAATATCTTTACCGATAAAATGGTAAAGTTCAGTTGTTGAGTCTTTGTTCCAAAACTCATCAAAAATCGGTTTATTATGTTTATTGCAGTAATTGAGGAAAGAGCCCATATAACCGATTGGTGCATCTAACCAAACATAAAAATATTTACCTGGTGCGTCTGGAATTTCAAAGCCAAAATAAGGCGCATCACGGCTGATATCCCATGGTTGTAATCCTGCTTCAAACCACTCCTGCATTTTATTAGCTACTTGATCTTGTAATGTACCTGAACGAATCCACGCTTGTAACATATCTGAAAACGCAGGCAAGTCAAAAAAGAAGTGCTCAGAATCTTTCATGATCGGCGTCGCACCTGACACCACTGATTGCGGATTGATTAAATCAATCGGATTATAGGTTGCGCCACAAACTTCACAGTTATCACCATATTGGTCTGGTGATTTACAACGTGGGCAAGTCCCTTTCACAAAACGATCTGGTAAAAACATCTTTTTTTCAGGATCGAATAATTGTGAAATGACTTTAGTTTTAATATAGCCATTGGCTTTTAGCTTTTTATAAATTTGCTCTGATATTTCACGATTTTCAGGACTATGCGTTGAGTGGTAATTATCGTAACTAATATTAAAACCAGCAAAATCTCGTTGGTGCTCGATGTTAACGTCTGCAATCATTTGCTCTGGTGTCATACCTAATTGCTGAGCTTTAAGCATGATTGGCGTACCATGCGCATCGTCAGCACAAATAAAATAGATCTCATTACCACGCATACGTTGATAACGTACCCAAACATCAGCTTGAATATGCTCAAGCATATGCCCTAAGTGAATTGAACCATTTGCGTAAGGAAGCGCACAAGTCACCAATATTTTGCGTTTTGTTGTCATGTCGATTAATTACCTTTTATTACATAATGGCGGAAATAGTACATCAATCGTGGGATTATCGCTAGATTTATGCCATAATTTAATAACATTTCTCTCAAATTCAACATGAATTCAAAGTGTAATAGGCATAATTAATCATATAAAATGGCAATACTTAATTTATCGATTAGATAACTGTTTGTCATCGTACTTGAAATACTAATAATTTAAAACAATATAAGTAGAAAGCTGGTACACAAAATTTAAGGTCAAAAAACATGGAAGCAAAACAGATTCTTGAAACATTTACGCATCCTACTTTACAAAAAAATTTAGTTGCACTTGGTGCGGTTAAGCGATGTGAATATGTTGATGAGTCCCTCACAATTCATTTAACCATGCCATTTGCTTGGGGACTTGCTTTTGAAGAGTTAAAAGCTAAGTTAACGCCTGAGTTACTTAAGTTAGATAATGTTAAAAATGTGAATTGGCAGCTTGACTATAACATAGCCACTTTAAAACGCGCCAATAGTCAACATGCTGTTAAAAATATTAAAAATATCATTGCTGTTAGCTCAGGAAAAGGCGGGGTTGGTAAATCGTCAACAGCAATTAATCTAGCCCTTGCATTACAAGCGCAAGGCGCTAAAGTTGGCATTTTAGATGCTGATATCTATGGTCCTTCTATTCCAACAATGTTAGGCACAGAAAAACAGCAACCATTAACCCCAGATAATAAACATATGAGCCCTATTATGGCATATGGACTGGCGAGTAACTCTATTGGTTATTTAGTTGATGCTGATGGTGCTATGGTATGGCGAGGCCCAATGGCGAGTAAAGCATTGTTACAAATTTTACAAGATACACTTTGGCCCGAGCTCGATTATTTAGTTATCGATATGCCACCAGGCACTGGCGATATACAACTAACACTTGCACAAAGTATTCCTGTGACAGCAGCGGTTATTGTTACAACTCCGCAAGATATTGCTTTAATTGATGCTAAAAAAGGCATTACCATGTTCAACAAAGTCAACATTCCAACGCTGGGAATTGTTGAAAATATGAGTTATCACATCTGTGAAAATTGTGGTCATCATGAAGCTATTTTTGGAGAAGGTGGTGCTAAGCATTTAGCCGAGCAATATCACACTAAATTATTGGGCCAAATACCCCTACATAAAATGCTACGGCAAGATCTTGATTCTGGCAAACCAACTGTAATTAGTCACCCCGAAAGTGAATTTACACAACTTTATTGTCAAATAGCCAGCTTAATTGCTAGTGAACTTTATTGGCAAGGGGAAACTATTTTGCCAGATATATCATTCAAAGCAGTATAAGAGTTAATCAATTGGCTTTTTATGATGAAAAGCCAATTTCAATGCTAATTATAAATTACAACTTAATAACGCTAAGTTAAATTTTAGATCAATGATTTTTTAAATGACTAAATTCCGCTTTAGCTTTAGCTAATTGCTGATTAAATGCAGGGTTAGTATGTAATTGTGCGACAACTGCTGCTGCCATCACTTTAGCGGCATCCACATCACTTTGCCAATGATAGCCACAAATTACCCGACTTTCACCAATCTCATAACCACGTTTTAAAATTTCATTTTGACGCTCAGGATTTATCTCAGCCAACACTAGCGAAATAGCAAACCCCATTGTGGTGTGGCCTGACGGATATGAACCATTAGTGGATAATGTTTTTTCATCCTCTGGTCGACAAGTTGGTTCGTTAAAAAAAGAGAACGGCCTAACGCGATTATAATGGTTTTTCGCTGAACGTGTGGCGAGATCCCCCGCATCTTCTTTCATCGTGGTAATTAGTTTATAAATCTCAGGAGTTGTTTTGATTGATATTTCGTGACCAAAAGATGGCGAAAACTGTTTAGTAACATTATCTTTACTGGAGTCAGCATCTAAATAGGCTTGATGGCCTCGCTCAGTATTACGCATAGATTTTCCCCAATCATATTGAGCTTTATCTCTTAAAAAATCAATACTATTATAAGATGGTGGGGGTGGTAGCAATAATAGACTATCAGGTGCTTGATCTTCTTTAAGATAAAAATCTTGCGGATCGGTAGTGACATCTTTCACGCCTGCCGCAAAAGCATTTGCACAAAATAAACAACCAATGATAATACTTTTGACAAAAAGTTGTTTCATATACATCTCCTTACTAAACTTGGCATTACACTATCAATATAGTCTGTGAAACAAATTGCCTTGTTAGTTCCTTTAAGTAATAAAAAATTTTGATAATGCGTTGCTAAAACGCTATTTGATCAGATTGACTACTTCACAGTCAGCCAATCTTAAATGGAATTATTTTTGGAATAAACAGTCGGATTTTTGTTATGTGATTAGTGTCACATATTGATAAATGCGATTTTGTTTGTGTTGAGCAGAAAATTTTTTAACAAACCTATTTGCTTTATCTTTAACCAAATCGTATTTATCAATATTTATTCAGGTTGTGAAAGTCTATTAAGCAAAGAGTTTATCTCGAAACATAAAAAATACAGCGCCAAGCAAACATAAACCGGCCCAAATATAATCGGTTTTGAATGGTTCTTTTAAAATGTAAATTGAAAATGGAATAAACACAGACAAACTAATCACTTCTTGAATAATTTTTAACTGACCCGCGGTCGCGACTTGAAAACCAATTCGATTAGCAGGGACTTGTAATAAATATTCAAATAATGCAATACCCCAACTTATAAAAACAGCAACTATCCAAGCTTGATTATGTAAAAAACGTAAATGTCCATACCAAGCAAAAGTCATAAAAATATTACTAAAAGTAAGTAAACACACAGTGATAAGAAGTTGGCTCATAATGATCAATAAAGTATTAGAAAAGGAAATAACATTATATACCTACACCTAATAAAGCTGCAAAATGGATAAATAACCATTGCGTTTAAATCGCAATGTTTTTAGCAATTTTATTAATTGGGTAAATCATCATTATTCACCCTGTGATACTATTGATGATTATTTAATCTAGCTTTATAGTAAAGAAAGTTTTTCTATCCTCACCTTTCCATCTTATTTCTACTACTGTTAAGTTAATGTGACACTAAAAATTAGGAGAAAGTTATGCAAAAACGAGTTAATGAAGTCACGATGAAAGGAACGCCTGTTACTTTGCTAGGACCAAAAATAACAATTGGTGATACTGCGCCAGATTTTACTGTTGAAAATAGTAAAATGGAGCCGATAAAATTATCGGATTTTAAAGGCAAGATTAGAATAATTAATTCGGTACCATCAATTGATACCTCTGTGTGCAGTGCGCAAGTTCACCGTTTTAATGTTGAAGCTGCAAAATTAAAAGATGTCGTAATATTCTCTGTCAGTGTCGATCTGCCATTTGCATTAAATCGATACTGCGCGGCTGAAGGAATTGATGCAGTAAAAGTGACATCAGATCATAAAAATCTGGATTTTGGTTTAAAATATGGTGTTGTTATAGAAGAAAAACGATTACTTACAAGGGCTGTGTTTGTCGTTGATAAAGATGATAAAATCGCTTATGTTGAATATGTTAAAGAAACGTCGAACGAACCTAATTACGATAAAGTGTTAGCCGCAGTCAAAGCGTTAACAAACTAATTTTACCCATTATGAAAGCTATGTCATCTAAAGATCATAGATGGCATAGCAAAGCAAGATTTATGCTACCTATCCGTTTAATAACTAACAATATTCAGTTATAATTATTCAAAATCAATTTATCCCTTCAATAAAGTTATATCATGAATAATGCCAATAAACGGTCTCGAATTTGGTCGTCGATACTTTGTCTGGCTTTTGCTGGATTCATTTTCAACACCACTGAATTTGTTCCCGTTGGATTACTACCCAACATTGCTGAAAGTTTTTCGATGGATGTTGCTCATGCCGGGCTTTTATTAACCATTTATGCTTGGGCGGTATCGTTATTGTCTTTGCCATTGACGGTATTGACCTCAAAAATGGAAAGACGAAAATTATTAGCAGGACTGTTTTGTTTGTTTATTTGTAGTCACATTTTAGCGGGTTTTGCTTGGAATTTTTATAGTTTGATGGTGGCTAGAATTGGTATTGCTTGTGCGCATGCCGTTTTCTGGGCTATCACTACGCCATTAGCAGTTCGATTAGCGCCAAATGGCAAACGGGCACAGGCAATGAGTTTTATTGTTGTAGGTACATCAATGGCTACCGTATTAGGTATTCCAATTGGTACAATGATAGGACAACTCGTGGGCTGGCGAGCAACCTTTTTATGCATCAGTATCATTGCATTTTCAATTATGGTGTTATTACTCTACTTATTGCCTCAAGTACCCAGCTTAAATGTTATTTCACTTAAAGACATTCCAAAAGTGTTAAAACGCCCTGTTCTTTTGAATATCTATTTATTGACGGCGATAATTATCACGGGTCATTTTACTGCTTACACGTATATCACACCATTTATGATGAAAGTGGGCGGTTTTAGCCAACATGTTATTGTCATTATATTATTAGCTGTTGGATTTTCAGGCATGATAGGTAGCATACTTTTTGCTCGCTATGCTGACAAATACCCTATTGCGATTCTCGTCTTACCCATGATAGGGCTAATAATTTGTTTATTGTCTTTATATGTTTGTGCTTTAAGCCTTTATACTGCAATTATGCAAAGTATGTTATGGGGTCTTTCGATAACTATTATTGGTATGGTAATGCAAAGCAAAGTGATTGACGCTGCACCTGATGCTGCAGATATTGCCACATCGGTCTATTCAGGTATATACAATATCGGAATTGGTGGCGGCGCTTTTGTCGGTAGCCAAGTTTTAGTTGTACTCTCAACCCATTACATTGGCTTTGTTGGCTCAATTTTTGTTGTTATTGCATTACTTTTATTCTTTTTATTATCCAAACGAATTTGGTTATTAGCAAAATAAGCGCTAAACAAGCGCTTATTGGCTTAACGATTCAAGTTGTTCCCAGCGTGTAAATACAGTTTCTAATTCAGCTTCTTTATCGGCCAAATCTTGTAATATTTTGCTAGTAACGTCATGAGGTTGGTTAAAAAAGTCACTATGACCTATTTGTGTTTGTAAATCACTAATAGCCACCTCTAGTTGCTCAATCTTAATTGGTAATTGAGTCAATTCACGTTGCTCGTTATAACTCAGTTTGCCTCTCTTTTTAGTGGTTTGATCTTTGTTATCAACAACTAGATTAGCTTCATTGTTAGTTGATTTACTCGACTGATTAAGAGGTATTTGTGCTTTAACGGGGTTGGCTTGTTGCTGTTGTTGTAAAGCATCGTTATAACCACCTGCATAAATACCAATATGACCATGATCTTCAAAAAACCAGCATTGCGTGACAACATTATCCACAAATTGCCTATCGTGGCTAACAAGTAAAACCGTTCCTTGATAATCATTAACAAGTTCTTCTAGTAATTCTAACGTCTCAATATCAAGATCATTGGTTGGTTCATCAAGTACCAATAAATTACTTGGTTTTAAAAAGAGTTTTGCTAATAACAGACGATTACGCTCACCACCGGATAATGCTCTTACTGGAGTACGTGCTCGTTTGGGTGGAAATAGAAAATCCTGTAAATAGCCTAAAACATGCCTTGGGCGCCCATTTACCATCACTTCTTGCTTACCTTCAGCAAGATTATCCATTACGGTTTTTTCGGGATCGAGTTCTAATCGATACTGGTCAAAGTACGCAACTTCTAACTTGGTTCCACAATGAACATGACCGGATGTTGGGACTAAATCACCTAACATTAATTTTAGTAATGTCGTTTTACCCACTCCGTTAGGTCCAATTAAGGCGATCTTATCACCTCTTAAGACTTGCACGGTAAAATCTTTAATTAATTGTTTATTTTCAATTTGATAACTGACATCATCAAGTTCAAAAACAATTTTACCTGATCTTAATGCTTCTTCGATTTGCATCTTAGCACTGCCCATCACTTGACGGCGCTCGCGATGCTCTTGCCGCATTGCTTTTAAGGCGCGTACTCTGCCTTCGTTACGTGTTCGGCGTGCTTTAATACCTTGACGAATCCAAACCTCTTCTTGAGCTAATTTTTTATCAAATTCCGCATTTTGTAGTTCTTCAACCCGTAATGCTTCTTCTTTGCCAATTAAATAACTATCATAATCACAACCCCATGATGCAACCTTACCGCGATCCAAATCAATAATACGCGTCGCCATTTGTCGAATAAAAGATCGGTCATGAGAAATAAAAACAATACTGCCATTAAAACTTTTTAAAAACTCTTCTAACCATTTAATCGTTTCAATATCCAAATGATTGGTAGGCTCATCAAGTAATAAAACTGTTGGTTGACAAACCAGCGCTTTGGCTAAAGCGGCTTTACGTAACCATCCACCCGACAATGATGATAATAATGCATCACCATCTAAAGAAAGCGATGAAATCACATTACGAATACGATTATCTAGTTGCCAACCATTTTGATGATCAAGTTGCTCTTGAATTTTTGCCAACTTAGTTAAATTACTTTCTGTTGGATTTTGCTCAATTTGATGAGATAAATCATAATAATCTCGTAATAACTGCGCCTGATCTTTTAATCCTTCTGCCACAAAATCAAATACATTACCTTGAATATCTCGAGGAGGATCTTGTTGAAGGCGTGAAACAATAACATTATTTTCATAAATAATTTGTCCTTCATCTAAAGGCACTTCTTTATTAAGGACTTTAAGTAACGTCGATTTACCTGCCCCATTACGTCCAACAAGACAAACTCGTTCATTTGCTTCAATCGACAGATCAATATGATCAAGCAGTGGTGCATCACTAAATGAAAGATAAGCATTTGTAAGGTTAATTAATGACATATTTTTGGTTTTATTTGGATATTAAATAATAAAGCGTTATTCTATCACAAAGTTGTAATAGGCAACTAAATTCAATTTTCAAAGTTGTAGTTAAAGGCTTCACTATGGTGAGCATTCAATGCTCTTCTTTTAAAAAATAAATACTGCGATATTTTTACTATTTATCACTATCAATGATATTTCATTATGGAGGTTATGATGAGCCATATGTGGACATTTCAACGTGTGGGTGGATTAGATCAAGTCGTTTTTAAAAGTGCTGACGATATTATTGATTTACCACAATTAGATCCCAAATTATGGGTGGCATTAAGTTGCCCTACAACAGGGTTAGATTTTGACGAAAGAACACTTGCGTTATTAGATGATGATAAAGATGGGCGAATTCGTATTCCTGACATTTTAAATGCAATTAATTGGATAAAAGACAAAATAGTATCTTTTGATAATATTTTAACAAGCCGGCCGACCTTACCTTTATCAGAGATCAACACATCGACCGAACAAGGTAAAAAATTATTAATAACCGCTCGTAGTATCTTAGCCAATCTAGGTAAAAATCAAGCGGAGTCTTTGACGCAAGATGATGTACAACAATCGTTTAAAATAAATGCAAGTAAACTCTATAATGGCGATTTGATTTTTCCTGCATCTGCTCAATTACCAACTCAAATGCAATCTTTTATTGAATTTGCCATTAAAACTGTTGGTGCAGAAAAAGATATGAGTGGACAAGATGGTATAACGCTCGACATCGCTAAAGCTTTTGTAAGTAATATCAAGATATGGCAACAATGGCAAACAGATATTAGTAATACCCAAACACCTTTTGGTGCAAATAGTGCAGAAATATGGAAATTAATCCAATTACTTAAACCTAAAATTGATGATTATTTTTTACGTGTTGAACTGGCGCAATATGCGCCCCAAGCACAATCAGTACTTAATGTTGATGAGAAGTATATTGTACCAAATCAAAATGGACTGTTATCAAATGAAGCACTCGCTCAATTACCTTTATCTAAAATTGATAACAGCCTAACACTTGACTTAGTCAATGGTGTTAATCCGCTTTGGAAAGACAAAATTAGCCGTTTTAAAACATTAGTTGCAACTTCATTGACTAATCCAAATCAACTTAGTCAATCAGAATGGAAAGCGATACAACATAGCTTGGAAGGCTACGCTACATTGATTAATTCTAAACCGGAAATGGTGAAATTAAATGTCACAACCAACCCAACTGAAAGTATAGAGGATATACCAAATCAACTCATCAATGATTCGACAATCGATCATTTATTGCTTGAATTTGAAAAAATGATTGAACAAGACAGTAAAACACCAATTTCAGCATCAGATGTATTAGTGTTAGAAAAACTGGTGCTTTTTCAAAAACACCTTTATCGTTTATTAGTTAACTTTGCTTCATTTGCTGATTTCTTTTCACTGGAAAAAAGAGCCGCATTTCAATTAGGAAAACTTTATATTGACGGTCGTTGTGCCACATTATGTGTTGCGGTAGAAAATATAGCTAAACACTCAACGATGGCCAATTACTCCGAGTTATGTCTACTTTATTGTGAATGTACCAGACTAGGCGAAAAACAGACTATTGCAGCAGCAATCACAGCGGGGCAAGGTGATCTATTAATAGAGGGGCGTAATGGTGTATTTATCGACAACGATGGCAATGACTGGGATGCCAATGTAGTTAAAATGATAACTAAACCCATTAGTATTCAACAAGCAATATGGGCACCTTATCAACGTATAGGGCGTTTAATTACGGAACAAATTAACAAATGGGCAACAAGCAAAGATGCTGATATCGAAAAATCCAGTGAAAAAGTCATCCAACAGCCAGAAACAAAATTTGATATTGGTAAAAGTGTCGGAATTTTTGCTGCTATAGGCTTAGCTGTCGGCGCCATAGGTACTGCACTAGCCACACTATTTCAAGCTATTTTTTCACTTACTTGGTGGCAATTTCCACTGGTTTTTATCGGTCTGTTTTTAATTATTTCAGGTCCTTCTGTTGTTTTAGCTTGGTTAAAATTAAGGCGTAGAACACTTGGTCCTTTACTTGAAGCATCCGGCTGGGCAATTAACGGGCAAGTAAAAATCAATCTATTATTAGGAAGATTACTTACCAGCAAAGCAGAACTACCGGATAACGCTAAACGAAATTTACGCGATCCATTAAAAAGAAGAAATAAAAAATTAACTATAGCATTTTGGTTAGCCATTGTACTTGGCATAGCTATAAGTGGAGGATGGCTTTGGTATAAAGGGTATTTCAATCAATATTTAGAACCGGAAAAGTCTTCAGTTCAAAAAAATACCACAACAACTTCAGAAAAATAAAAGCATAAATAAAATATATTTATGATGATTAATTTCGCCGACTTAGCGGTCGGCGAATATCATTTAAAATTAATGTTGATAAACCGGTAGTCGCTTACAAATAGCTAGCACTTTTTCTTTTACTGCTTGTATAGTTTGCTCATCATCAATATTATCTAGCACATCACACATCCAATTCGCGAGTTCTCGTGATTCGGCTTCTTTAAAACCACGTCGGGTAATTGCCGGCGTACCAATACGCACACCAGAGGTAACAAATGGGCTTTGTGGATCTTTAGGAACACTATTTTTATTCACTGTAATATTTGCACTACCTAAAGCAGCATCCGCTTCTTTACCTGTGATATTTTTATCAACCAAATCAATTAAAAATAGGTGGTTTTTAGTTTCGCCAGAAACTACTTTGTAACCACGTTTTAAAATAACTTCAACCATCGCCTGTGCATTTTTTACGACTTGTTGTTGGTAAATTTTATATTCTGGCTCCATCGCTTCTTTCAGTGCAACTGCTTTTGCTGCAATAACATGCATTAAAGGGCCACCTTGCGCACCAGGAAACACCGATGAGTTTAATTTTTTATAAAGATCTTCACTACCATTTTTAGCTAAAATTAATCCACCACGTGGACCGCCAAGCGTTTTGTGTGTCGTTGTTGTTACAACGTGCGCATAAGGCACTGGATTTGGGTAAACACCTGCGGCAACTAAACCTGCAACATGGGCCATATCAACAAAAAAGTATGCCCCTACGCTATCAGCTATTTCACGCATACGTTTCCAATCAACAATACCTGAATAAGCTGAAAAACCACCAATAATCATTTTAGGTTGCGACTCTTTAGCGATTTTAGCTAATTGCTCATAATCGATATGACCGGTAGCATCAACACCGTAGGCAACAATATTATAAAGTTTACCTGAAAAACTAACAGGTGCACCGTGCGTCAAGTGACCGCCTTCAGATAAATTCATGCCTAAAACAGTATCGCCAGGCTGTAAAAGAGCGGTATAAACAGCAAAGTTAGCTTGTGACCCAGAATGGGGCTGTACATTGGCATAATCGGCGCCAAATAATGCTTTAGCACGATCTATGGCTAATTGCTCAACAATATCAACATATTCACAACCGCCATAATATCGTTTACCGGGATAACCTTCCGCATATTTATTGGTCAGTTGAGAGCCTTGAGCCTGCATAACACGAGGGCTGGTGTAATTTTCTGATGCGATAAGTTCGAGATGATCTTCTTGTCGTTGTTCTTCACCTTTAATCGCATCCCACAAATCCTTATCATAATCGGCAATTGTCATTTCTTTACTAAACATGTTGGCTCCTTGTTGTCAATCACATTGACCTTGCGGCTAATTGTTGTATTAATATGTTCAAAAAAAATCGTGTTCGATTATCGTTACTTAATTAACCAGCAATTTCAATCTTTTTTTAATCATTATAAGTAATATTTATATGAAAAATGCTGAAAAAGAGATTTGCTATTTTGGTCTACAGTTTTAATTATTCACTCACTAAAGGAATTGATAGGTCAGTTTCGCTTAGGTATTAACTCGTTGATAAAATAATAAGTAAAAATGTGAATAAATAGTGATTGGTTGAGTGAAATCGTTAATTAACTAGCGGATTGTTTTCATGCTTATCCGATTTGATATCGGCTATTTCATTATTGTGTGAATAACTTTCTCTCAAAAAAGTGTGTTGAGATTTTACATTATTTTAAATAATAAAAATGCATGTTTTTTATACTAAAAATTTTATCTCAGACGGCTTCGCCCCTGTGATAAAATTTTTTCCTTCAAACCTCGGATAAAACCCGATTCTATTGATGATGGATATTTATCCTGTCGCCAATTCATTAAAAAATAATACTCTTGCTCGCTGAGTGTTAGCTGCCTGCTGGCTGCTAACTCTCTGCTCAAAGCCGATACTTCTAAGTTTTTTTCAGCCTCTACTAGCTCTGTTTTATTATTTCGCTCGATTTCTTCTTTCTTTAGTAGATAATTTTTTTGCTTGAGATACCAACTGTTATAATCTGCTAAATCCTCTATTTCATGTGTTAACTTTATTTCATAACCATATTCATGATGAATTAATCTACGACCAAAATGTTTTTCTAAGGTTGAAACCGGTAATCCAC
This sequence comes from Gilliamella sp. wkB292, assembly GCF_001690235.1. NCBI lineage: Bacteria > Pseudomonadati > Pseudomonadota > Gammaproteobacteria > Orbales > Orbaceae > Gilliamella > Gilliamella sp. wkB292. The sequence goes on along the minus strand of NZ_LZGO01000063.1, from coordinate 7,272 downwards.
CTCGTAGAATAAGATCGCCACCACTTTTTTTATGACGAACACCGCATACTTTCACCAAAAGATTTAATTCAATTCTAGCCAAATAAAGCGACATGCCATACAACTGCGCAAATATTCCTTGCTTGAAAAAATAAATACTAGTGCGACTATTACTTTTCTCTAATTTATCAATTATATCCATACTACATTTAACCTTTATCTAATCAATAGTGATTATGAATTTTAATCAAATCAGTAATGCTCATTTTGTATTCAGCTAGTAAAAAATTCATCCATCCATAAAGTTACTTGATATATTTATTCACTAAATAATACGCACATGTGTATGCCATAACATAAGCCTTATTTCAATGAAAACACTATTGTTCATTAAACAGACATTATAAAAAAACAGTATTATCATCCTAAATTTTATTGCTTTTTTAAACCCAAATTTTTAAAAATCTAAAACACATGCTCGACATAAATGATTGCTAAGGAGCTACACATACTGAATAGACAGAAAGATGTCCACCAAAAGCGTAGATAACTCCATCGTCGAAGAAAACACGATAATAACTATCACTTTGTCCACGATCTCTTGTCCAATATAGACATGTTTCGCTATTATTAAAATCTGCATTTGGATAATTTCCCATTTTGCCCCACTCAGCTAAAAAACTTGCCCCAATGTAACGCTGATAAGGTGAGAAATCCGATGTTGGTACAGCTGATTGACAAGTTGGATCATCTGGAAATGGACAATAGCCGTTAGTAAGATCTTTTACTGTTGGAAGCTGATAACCTATGCTATCACACCAAGTTTTTGCGTTATCGTAATTAACTTTATTTTGTCCCCTATTAACAAACCACTGCTTTAACACAAACCCATATTTTATTACTTCTTTACCTTGATTATCTTTACCCACTAATTCAAATGTTGCAGGTAAGTTCGGTTTTGGAATAATACCAGGGGTAAGTGCTTGCTTTTGAGCCTCACTTGCAACAGGTCCAGTCAGTGTCACTCGCACACTGGTACCACTACTATTTGGAATCATTGTGGCTGTGATCCCCCCATGTGTTACTACAGGCCAATTTAATGCTCCTGTCCCGCTTATATCAAGATCAAAATATAAATTGTCAGCACCCGTAGTCGGAAAGTTAATGCCATATGACTCGGGCGTGATAGATTGAACAAGAAAACCATGGTCTGGATTCCAAATATTAGGTGGACCAGCAATCTCTCCACCTAGACCCTCATCATTGAAATGACGACCATATGCAAGGCTTGGTTTAACATAACATACTTTAGGCGTACTTGGGTAAAGATAATAACTATGACTGCCTCCCGTAAAGCTTCCTATTGAGGGGATCCCATAATTTGTTGCTAACGAACCTGCATCTGCACTGAGTGTTAATTTATAAGGCGATTTACACGTGTCTAACTCACTATTTGGATTCGACTTTACATAATTGGTGACATCTTCTCCTGCCGCATTTTCCCACTTTATTTGCATATTACCCGTTATCGTAAATAATTTATCACCATCCGGATCGTACCAATAATTATTTGTCACAACCACATTGGCTAAGGTCGTTGATGGATAATTTGCAAACGGCATATTTGTCACAATATCACTAAATGTCGATGACACCTTATCTATCATAATAGGATCTGTCGCACTTGAATTGTCTTCCAATGCCGAAATCACCTTATTTTTTGGTAAGGTGATTGATAACAACGGTAGTATTGTCGATGAAGCACTCTTACCATTGTCAAAACTTAAATACGGACTACTACCATTAATCGACTTTGCTGTCTGTGAACTTAATCCATAAACGGGCATACTAAACAGCACCGGACATAACAAAAACACTAACAATAAACGTCGTTTTATAAATAATTTTAATAATAAGTCTAATTTGGATAAAACGGCTAATTTTAACCGACCAACAAATTGATTAATGAAAAAATAAAATAATAAAAAGGAATTTCTGGCGGGAATAATAACGCTAACGAACGCGCTAAAAAAGTGAATTATTCTATATGTGGCTGGCTGGCTGGCTGGCTGGCTGGCTGGCTGGCTGGCTGGCTGGCTGGCTGGCTGGCTGGCTGGCTGGCTCCGTAAACAACTGTATTTTAACATATTTTTAATCCTTTTTAAATAATCCATTGTTCTTTTATACTAAATTTTGAACAATACTGTATGCCAGTCATAATATTGACTTACCGAGTATAAAAAAAACAATCAAACTCATCAATGATAAAATAGTTAATAATTGTAAAGTCTACTTTAATGATAGCTGATAATAATTTGCAGGTTTGTTGTTTATTAAAAAAGTGAATACATACCGTATCGTTATCGATCTTATTGCTTAAATTAAACTGTATAGATCGGAAAGATGCTTCACCAGTAGCAATCACTTCATAAGCTTTATTTTATTTTCAGAAAATAACAGAATGATAACTGTGTTTATATAATCTTTTTTTATTTATTCAAAAACAAGTTAAGTTATTTTAGTTTTCGATACATCTAACCTCTAATAGACAATGTTATTTTCATCCACATGTTTGTCAAATTTATAGGTCACGCATAATAGTCAGAATCTTTGGTAACAGAAGTAAGTAAAAAAACCAATAGCAACAAAACAGTGAAATTCTTCATATTATTTTTGCTTTTTTATTAACCTATTAATTTAATATCAAAAAAATAAAAAAAAGATTGTTAATTTTTTTAATAACTTTAACCTCCAATGCTGAGTGGCCAACAATAATGGAATATAATGTTCGTTATACCACCCTTGGTTACTTTTTTATTTTTTCAAGAATACGTATATACTGTGACAAAGTTAATTGCTGAGTAACACGTTTTTATGCCTTTATCTACCCTTGTTATTTTACCTTTTTTGCTACTAACTATTCTTTTCGCTTCATTATTTAAACAAAAAAAATGGCAACTATTGATCATAGTATTAATGACAGTTTTTATTGTGATGGAACTGACCTCGATCTATTTTAGTGGTGGATTTATCGATTATCAGTTTTACGTTAATTTAAATGTTAATGATATTATTGAAGGGCTGTTTATCTTTAAATTACAAGCCGTACTTGTGATTGCGGTATTTTTTATATTGATATATTTGCTGACAAAGTTAGCTAATTTGTGCCAACATAAATGTCGATTATCGATCCGAATATTAATTGGTGTAATAGCAATTATCTCATTAAGTTATCAAAACGGTCCATTTAGCCGAATATACGAGATCTATCAAGTGACCTGTGCACCTAAACGATCATTTGAGCAGGCACTACACGCATTAAACATGGACAATTATCCAACTAAGCAACAAATCACTAGTGAAAAAGGTAAAAATATTATTGTTCTATCTTTAGAATCGTTTGAACAAGGTTTTTTTGATTTTACTGATATTACGCCACATTTACGCCAACTACGGCAAGACTATACCTTCTTTGCTAATATGCCAATGAGCGCTGGTAGCAGTTGGACAACAGCTTCAATGTATACTTATATGACTGGTATGCCATTTTTAATTGGTGAATATTCGACATCACCGCTGGCCAGCGCAAATAAAACACAGTTAGTCAGTTTGGGGGACGTACTTAAACAAGCAGGCTATGAAACGCGCTACGTTATGGCTGGTCCTGAATTTGCGGGTATTGGACACATAGCCGAGCTGTTAGGCATGCAAGTCGTTTCTGAGAAAAACTATGCTGGCCAATATCCTAATGCGCCTTTTGGTTTATATGATAAAGATATATTAGATATAGCCCACAAACAGGTAACGAGTTTGCATAGCTCAGGTAAACCCTTCGCGCTATTTATTTCAACCATTTCAACGCATGCGCCAAATGGTTTTTATGACGAACGAATGCGATCGGTGATTGCACCGAAAGACGATAATATGTCATTTGTTGCTGCTTCGTTAGACTATAATGTTGGTCAGTTTATTAAGCAGTTAAAAGATCAAGGACTACTTGAAAACACCGTGTTTTATATCTTCCCCGATCACTTAATGATGGGTGCGGCAACTCCAACGATAAAACATCTTGCAGAAAAAGAACGTAAGCTTTATTTGCTCACAAATGCACAAACAGCTGATTTACAAAAAACACCCGATCAAACCATTTATCAGATTGATTTGCCAAGGCTCATTTTAAATGGTGCTCAAATTAACAGTAATGTTAAATTTTTAACCGATTATTTAACTCAACCAAATTTAGATAAAAAACAGTATATTGAACAAAATAAACCGAATATTGCTAGTTTGAATCAAGCTGCTCAATTGTTGAATTAGGCATAATTATGACTCTTAATACCGTACTTTTAGTGTCAACCATCAGTTGTCTTGGCATGATTTCGCCTGGCCCTGACTTTTTTTTGGTTTTGAAAAACAGCTTAACTTATAGCCGAAAAATAGCGCTGTTGACGCGTTTGGGAGTCATCACTGCAATATTAATCCATATGAGTTATTGTGTAGCCGGTGTGGCAGTACTGATTGCTGCTACGCCATTACTGTATAATGTATTACGCTATGCGGGTGCCGCTTACTTATTATGGCTTGGCATTAAAGCATTACTTGCAAAAAAGACCAATACCACTTATGTAAATCAGCAATTAATTGACAAACAAATGTCCGCTAAATCCGCATTTATGCAAGGGTTATTGTGTAACTTACTTAATCCTAAAGCAACGTTATTTTTTCTAGCTATTTTTACACAGGTATTAAATTAACTTGTTGATTGGTTAGATACTTAGCCACTTGATATCGGCTATTTCATTATTATGTGAATAACTTTTTCTCAAAAAAGTGTGTTGAGATTTTACATTATTTTAAATAATAAAAATGCATGTTTTTTATACTAGAAATTTTATCTCAGACGGCTTCGCCCCTGTGATAAAATTTTTTCCTTCAAACCTCGGATAAAACCCGATTCTATTGATGATGGATATTTATCCTGTCGCCAATTCATTAAAAAATAATACTCTTGCTCGCTGAGTGTTAGCTGCCTGCTGGCTGCTAACTTTCTGCTCAAAGCCGATACTTCTAAGTTTTTCTCAGCCTCTACTAGCTCTGTTTTATTATTTCGCTCGATTTCTTCTTTCTTTAGTAGATAATTTTTTTGCTTGAGATACCAACTGTTATAATCTGTCAAACCCTCTATTTCATGTGTTAACTTTATTTCATAACCATAATCATGATGAATTAATCTACGACCAAAATGTTTTTCTAAGGTTGAAACCGGTAATCCCCCTCTAAGAATAAGATCGCCACCACATTTTTTATGACGAACACCGCATACTTTCACCAAAAGATTTAATTCAATTCTAGCCAAATAAAGCGACATGCCATACAATTGCGCAAATATTCCTTGCTTGAAAAAATAAATACTAGTGCGACTATTACTTTTCTCTAATTTATCAATTATATCCATACTACATTTAACCTTTATCTAATCAATAGTGATTATGAATTTTAATCAAATCAGTAATGCTCATTTTGTATTCAGCTAGTAAAAGATTCATCCATCCTTGGACTAACATTGTAAAAAACGTATCAGTATATTGAAAATTAATACATTTTTTAGTAAAAATCTAAAACACATGCTGCTCTACGTGAATTAATAGTTTGATCCCAATAGTGTACATTCCCAGCCCCAGACCATACATCATAAGGCGAAGTTGTAACGCCATCATCAGATGCAGCCCAATAATAAGTAGGTAACCAGGCACTATTTGGGTAATTTTCAGGCGCATTATCTGTTCTACCCCATTCATTAAATATACCGCCAATCCATTTACCATTGACTTTATAACTCAATTGTCGACGATAAATATTAACGCTTCGACCAGGTATGCCACCATTCCAATTTATATCAACATTATTTGCATTTGTGTAATCTTCCATTCGAGCTAAACGATAAGGCCCAGCTAAACTTTTACAAGTTGAATAGGCAGAACTATATGTTCTTGGGGTTAAAGGTACATACCAACGTCGCAAATAAAAACTGTACAATATATTTTTCTTTGCCGTATCAGAATAAATTTTAAAGATAGGAAATGATGGTGGTCGTACACCATCCTTTAACACGGCTCCATTAGTACCCGGGGATTTTAGTACCACTTTTATTGCTTTTTGCTTGGCACTATTGCCCCAACCTGGCGTGTCTTGTACAGATAATCGAGCATAGGCATTCATTGAGGTGCTACTACCGTCGTAGGTTACTGTTGAACCATTGATTGACAGTACTGTTTCAGGCGTTATACCACCCAAAATTAAATAAAATTCCATATTATTTGCACCAGTTGAAGGAAAATTACTACTCGATGATGCTGGATTTTTAGGCACAAACCCTTTCCCTCCAACCCAATCAGGGCCATCTAAATCACTAAGATTAACACCTGGATAGGGGTAGGAGCTTGAATCCATTGCTACATTAGGTTGTACATAACATACTTTAGGCGGACTTGGATAAAAATAATAACTATGACTGCCTCCGGTAAATTGACCTATATCCGGTATACCATAACTGGTTACTAAAGCACCATCATCAGCACTGAGTGTTAATTTATAGGGAGATTTACACGCATCTAATTCACTATTCGGATTTGACTTTACATAATTGGTGATATCTTCTCCTGCCGCATTTTCCCACTTTATTTGCATATTACCCGTTATCGTAAATAATTTATCACCATCCGGATCGCGCCAATAATTATTTGTCACAACCACATTGGCTAAGGTCGTTGATGGATAATTTGCAAACGGCATATTTGTCACAATATCACTAAATGTCGATGGCGCCTTATCTATCACAATAGGGTTTGTCGCACTTGAATTGTCTTGCAATGCCGAAATGACTACTTTATTCGGTAGCGTAATAGATAACAACGGCATTATTGTTGATGAAGCACTCTTACCATTGTCAAAACTTAAATACGGACTACTACCATTAATCGACTTTGCTGTTTGTGAACTTAATCCATAAACGGGCATACTAAACAGCACCGGACATAACAAAAACACTAACAATAAACGTCGTTTTATAAATAATTTTAATAATAAGTCTAATTTGGATAAAACGGCTAATTTTAACCGACCAACAAATTGATTAATGAAAAAATAAAATAATAAAAAGGAATTTCTGGCGGGAATAATAACGCTAACGAACGCGCTAAAAAAGTGAATTATTCTATATGTGGCTGGCTGGCTGGCTGGCTGGCTGGCTGGCTGGCTGGCTGGCTGGCTGGCTGGCTGGCTGGCTGGCTGGCT